>CAUTEL010000066.1:0-7956 GCA_963537185.1 uncultured Oribacterium sp.
GAGTCGGTACATATCCGGCTCCTTTTTTTATAATTAATATTGCTTTGCATTTTCGTATTTAGTAAAATAATAAAATAGCCGGACTTACTTGGCGAGAATGGAAATGTTCGAAGCATATTTTTTATAGAAAATCGATAAAAGCGGTAAAGCTTTGATTGTTTATTCTGAACGGGTTCGCTTGCAAAGTGCGCGACACTTCGTTGAAGAAGCTATGGGATTAAGGAGGATACAATGAAGGAAATATCCATGGAAAGAGTGAATAAAGCACGGGAGGCCATGCTGGAAACCGTGAAATCCAAGACCTTGACGCATGAGCAGAAGGTCTCTGCCATGGCAAACCATGCGGATTCCCTTTTGGATGTTTTAAATTATCCGGAAGGACTGGACGAGCTTTTAAACTGTCCTTTAGAGGAGCAGTGCATTTGTGATTTGTTTGAGGGAAGAGCACCGCTTCGCCCTCGCTATATCATTCCGGACTATGCGAAGTATTTTAGGGAGGGCTCCAAGTTCCTGCAGATGGAGCCGCCTAAGGACTTGTACGAAGCCATCAATGCTTTGGAAATCTTCTATAAGCATGTGCCTTCCGTAACGAACTATCCCGTTTATGTGGGAAAGCTCGATGAGCTCTTGGATCCTTTCGTGCAGGACTTTGACGAAGAGCTTGCTCTAAAGATGATTAAGCTTTTCTGCATTAATATGGACCGGACCATTTTGGATTCCTTCTCCCATGCCAATATAGGCCCACAGAAGACGAAAGCCGGAGAGCTTCTCCTAAAGGCCGTTCAGGAGACCAAGGACGCAGTCCCGAATCTCACGATGAAGTACGAAGAGGGGGTTACACCGGACGACTTTGCCATTCTCGGCATTGAAGCGGCGCTTGCCAGTGCGAAGCCGAGCTTTGCAAACCACAAGATGTTCTCAAAGGAATTTAGCGGAGACTATGTGATTGCTTCCTGCTATAACGGCCTTCCCTATGGCGGCGGTGCTTATACTCTTGCCCGCTTGATTCTGAGCAATATTGCGAAGAAAGCGAAGAACACGGAGGACTATTTGGAAAATGTGCTTCCTCATGTTATGGATGTAATGGCACGCTATATGGATGAGCGCATTCGATTCATGGTGGAAGAGTCGGGATTTTTTGAAAACAACTTTCTTGCGAAGGAAGGCTTCATTAAGAGAGAGAGATTTTCCGCCATGTTCGGTTTGGTAGGACTTGCAGAAGCGGTAGACATTCTTTTAGAGAAAGAGGGAAAGGGAAATCTTCGCTTCGGACATTCCGAAGAAGCTACTGCGCTTGGCGTAAAGATTATGGATGCCATTGAACGCTTTAACAATGCGCATGAAAATAAATATTGTGAGGTTTCGGGAAATCATTTCCTTCTGCATGCACAGGTAGGTATTTCCTCGGATATCAATGTTTCCCCGGGAACCAGAATTCCCATTGGGGAGGAGCCTGAGAACTTAAAGGATCATTTTGAGATACTTTCTCATTTCCATAAATACTTCCCTTCCGGAACGGGAGACATTTTCCCGATTGACATGACGGTACACAGAAATCCGGAATTTGTATTGGACATCATCAAGGGCTGCTTTAAGGAAGACCTAAGGTATCTCTCCTTCTACTCCAGCGACTCCGATGTAATCCGTATTACCGGATATCTTGTAAAGAAGTCGGAAATCCTGAAGCTGGAAAGCGGAGAAAATGTAAAACACGACACAACGGCACTCGGAATGGGCGCTGCACATAACGGAAAAATTCTGGAGAGAAAGGTGCGATAAACTCGCACCTTTTTTCTTGTAATGAGTATCGCGTGTAAAGCGTGTAGTATCTGGTTTGTATAAATTATTTTCTTCTTAAGAGCGTGATTTAATGCTAAAATATAGGTATATTCAATATAAAAATCGATGCCATGCTAAAAATCGATACCATGCTAAAAATCGATGCCATACTAAAAATTGATATCATACTAAGGATTGATACGATATTTAAAATCATGAAGGCCTGTCTAAAGGACTGCCCATACAGTTAAAACGAATCGGAGGAGTACATTGTTAGAGAATAAAAAAGTACCGGTCAATCGAATCATACCATTCAGTTCTGTGGACGGTCCGGGAAACCGGACTTCCATTTTTTTGCAGGCTTGCAATCTGGACTGTAAATATTGTCATAACCCGGAAACAAGAGCACTCTGCATTCACTGTGGAGACTGCGTGCCGGGATGCCCGACGGGGGCTATTTGGAAGGAAGGGGAGCGCGTCCGTTTCACTCCGGAAAAATGCATTGCCTGCGACCAATGTATAAAGGTCTGCACCCATAATGCGAGCCCTCGAATTCGGGAAATGACTGCGGAAGAGGTGTTTCGGGAGGCTTTTAAGAATACGCCCTATATTCGGGGACTTACGGTGTCCGGTGGAGAATGTAGCCTCTATCCGGATTTTTTGAGAGAGCTCGGTATGCTCTGCCAAGAAGCGGGCCTGGGATTCTTACTGGATTCCAACGGTTACTACGATTATGCAGCGGATAAAAAGGATTTGCTTCCCTATATAGACGGAGTGATGCTGGATATCAAGGCATACGGAGAAGAGGACCACCGCATAGTTTGTGGAGAGGGAAACCAAAATATTTTAAAAAATATGCGTTTCCTTGCGGAATGTGATAAACTTTACGAAGTACGAACCGTGGTGGTGCCGGGGCTATTTTCCGCAGAAGAAACGGTAAAAAAAATTTCAGGAGAGCTCAGTGAGTATATCCGAAAAGGAAGAAAAATTCGCTATAAAATCATAGCGTATCGCCCCATGGGAGTGAGAGAGAAATATAAAGATTTTCGGAGTCCAAGCATGGAAGAATTAAAGGCTTTGGAAGAGATAGCAAGAGAAGAAGGAATGGAAGACATTGTTCTCATCTGATTTTGCTGCGCGAAAGAGAGCATTTTTTCTTTGAACCATCCGTTTCTTTCGTTTTTTTAAAGAAGGACAGAACAAACGATAAAGGAGAAAGGGGAAGAGAGCAAATATGGCAGAACAAGAGGTCGTGAAACAGGAGAACACGGCTAAGGCGGAGATTCCCGTTATAGAGATGCGGGATATTGTGAAAAAGTTTGGTGACTTTGTAGCCAACGATCACATTCAGCTGAAGCTCCATAAGGGAGAGGTTTTAGCGATTTTAGGGGAAAACGGTGCAGGAAAGTCCACCCTGATGAATGTACTTTACGGTATGTACAGACCGACTTCCGGAGAGATTTTGGTTCGCGGGGAAAAGGTAGAGATTGACAGCCCGGAGAAGGCGATTGCTCTGGGAATCGGTATGGTACATCAGCATTTTATGCTGATTCCGCCCTTTAGCGTTGCGGAAAATATCATTCTCGGCGCAGAGCCTGTGAAGGGCTTAAGCGTCAATCTTTCCGATTCCAAAAAGAAGATTCGGGAGCTTTCCGAGCAATATAATCTGAAGGTGGATGTGGATGCTAAGGTAGAGGATATTAGTGTCGGCATGCAGCAGAGAGTAGAGATCTTAAAGGTCCTATATCGGGGAGCGGATATTTTGATTTTAGACGAGCCGACCGCCTCTCTTACACCGCAGGAAATTGACGAGCTGATGGAGATTATCGAGAACCTGACGAAAGCCGGAAAGTCGGTTCTCATTATTACGCATAAATTGAAGGAAATCAAAACCAGTGCTCATAAGTGTATGATTATCCGCCGCGGAAAATATATAGATACCGTAGATGTGGAAAGTTGTTCGGAGGACGACCTCGCTTCCATGATGGTGGGAAGAAAAGTCAATATGCAAGTGGACAAGAAGGAAATCAAGCCCGGAGCGGTGATTCTTTCGGTAAAAGACCTGCATGCAAAGGACTACAGAGGAGTAGAAATCCTTAAAGGATTGAACCTCGAGGTTCGGGGAGGGGAAATTCTGGGACTTGCCGGTATAGACGGAAACGGACAGTCGGAGCTTGTAGAGATTCTTACCGGCCTTTCCCACGCAACCTCAGGAGAGATCAGTTTACACGGTAAGGACATCATGAACTTAAGTCCCAAGGCTATTTTTGAAGAGGGACTTTCCAGTATTCCGGAGGACAGGCAGAAGCATGGACTCGTTTTGGAGTTTTCAGTATCGGAAAATCTGATTTTACAAAACTTCGCTAAGGGCCCCTTCTCGAAAAAGGGAATCCTGCAGAAAAAAGCGATTCGGGAACATGCCAAGGAGCTGATTGAAAAGTTCGACATTCGCCCTACCGGTTGTGAAGAGCGTTTAGCAGCTCAGCTATCCGGAGGAAATCAGCAGAAGGTTATCATTGCGCGTGAGGTGGAAAATGACAAGGATCTTCTCATTGCCTTTAATCCGACAAGAGGCCTCGATGTGGGAGCCATTGAATTCGTGCATAAATATCTTGTGGAACAGAGAAATAAGGGAAGAGCCATTCTTCTTGTGTCCTTTGAGCTGGATGAAATCCTAGGCCTTTCGGACCGTATATCCGTTATCTTTGACGGAAGAATCAATACGAGTATTTCTCAGGCGGAGGCCAATGAATATACTCTCGGCTTATATATGGCGGGAGGAAAAGAGAAGGGAGGAAAGGAATAAGAATGAAAGAGAAAATTCTAAAGAGCAATATGCTCTATACCTTTTTATCCATTCTCATCGGTTTTTTAGTAGGAGCAATTCTCCTGCAAATTATCGGCGTATCTTCTTTAAAAGCATACGGCAAGCTAGTTCAGGGTGTCTTTGGAAAGCCCAAGTTTATGTTTTACGGCTTGGTTTATGCAGCACCTCTTGTCTTTACAGGCTTATCCGTTGCTTTTTCCTTCCGAACCGGTATCTTTAACATAGGTGCGGAAGGGCAGTTTGTTGTAGGAAGCCTTGCCGCGGTAGTCATCGGAATTCTTTGCCCGATGCCTGCACCGCTTCATGCCATTGTCTGTATCCTTGCAGCAGCTGCTGCAGGTGCTCTCTGGGGCTTCCTGGTAGGCCTTTTAAAGGTAAAAAAGGGAATCAATGAAGTCCTGTCCTATATCATGTTTAACTGGATTGCTTTTTATCTTTCGAATTTTGTCGTGAATTTAAAGGCGATTCACACCGAGCAGGGAGCGGAAGCAACAAGGAATATTTTGGAGTCGGCATCGTTAAAGATTCCGGCATCCTGGGTGCCCTTTGCAGGAGGAGCCGATATTCACTGGGGCTTGATTTTGGCTGTTGTAGTAGCGGTTATTATTTGGTTTATTATGGCGAAGACGACCTTCGGTTATCAGCTTCGCGCCGTAGGCTATTCCCAGTCTGCAGCAGAGTATGGCGGAATCAGCGCGAAGAGAGTCTTCCTCTTATCCATGTCGATTTCCGGTACTCTTGCAGCTATGGGCGGTGCAGTGCAGACACTTGGTATGGCAGGGCGAGTTTCCACCTTTGCCGCACAGGAGGGATATGGCTTCCAGGGGATTACCGTAGCCCTGATTGGTGCCACGAATCCAATCGGTTGCATTTTTTCCGGCATCTTCTATGGCGCCATGAAGTACGGCGGAAACAAACTGACTACCGTAGATGTTCCCGCGGAAGTAGTCAGTATCATTATGGGTTGTATCATCATTTTCATTGCGATTACACCGGTTTTCAGAAAGCTTTTCGAAAATATTTTAAAGAGCAAGAAGGGAGAGAGCCATGCTGATCACTAATTTGGGATTACTACTGAATGCAGTTTTGATTTCCACACCGCCCCTACTTCTTGCCGGTCTCGGCTCCTGCTTTTCGGAGAGATCGGGGGTGGTCAATATCGGAATAGAGGGTATGATGACCTTGGGCGCCTTTGTTGGAGCCTGCGTGGCATATTTTACCGGAAACGGTTGGCTCGGATTTTTTGCCGGAGGACTTGCCGGAGCTGCACTGGGACTAATTCATGCGATAGTCTGCATCAGCTTTCATGCAGACCAGACCATAGCCGGAACAGCAATCAACTTTATCGGCCCGGGTTTTGCAATTTTCCTCTGTAAGGCTATTTTTGAAAATTCTTCGGACAGTCCGGCTCTGGATACACCGGCCAAGCTTCCCAAAATGTTTGTGGGACAGTTCCCGGCGGGCTCTTTCCTTTACAATGTAGTCAGCACCTATTCTGTAGCATATCTAAGTTTTGTCCTCGTGCTGGTACTTTGGTTTGTCTTCTTTAAGACTCGTTACGGCATGCGTCTTCGTGCCTGCGGAGAGCATCCCCGTGCCTGTGAAACTCTGGGAATCAATGTCTATCGCGTCCGCTATATTGCGGTTATTCTCTCAGGCTTTTTGTCGGGTCTCGGCGGTGCCTTCGTTACGCTTGCGACGGTTTCCCAGTTTAGACCTTCCGTTATTGTAGGACAGGGCTTCATTGCCATTGCAGCGGTTATTTTTGGAAAGTTTACTCCTCAGGGAACCTTCCTCGGCTGCTTAATCTTCGGGCTTTGCAACGGGCTCCGCTCCTTGCTCGGAACCGGAAATGTAGTATCTCCGCATATTCTTTCCATGATTCCGTACATCGTGACTATTTTAACCTTGATTTTCTTTGTGGGAGCAGGACATGTTCCCAAGGCGAACGGCAAGCCGTTCTTTAGAGCAAGATAAAGACTTTTCGAGTAGGGGTAGGGGAAATGAATTGGAAGAACTTATGGAATAAAAAATATGCGTTGGGAGTGCTTTACCTTTTGCTGCTTGCGCTTTTGTATCAGCTGGGAATTCGATTCCTGGATAATTTTTCGAGGCTGGGAGGGCATCTTGCAACGCTTTTTCCCTGGGCATCACAGGTCTTTTCGCCCCTCTTTCTCGGCTTTGCCATTGCCTATCTTTTAAGCCCGATTTGTCGCTTTTTTGAGAGAATGCTTTCGAAAAATTTATTTCTTTCGAAGAAAGAAAAGCTGTGCCGAAATACTTCTATTCTTTTAACCTTTGCCTTGTTGCTGCTGGGGATAGTCCTTCTGGGCTCCCTTCTTCTTTCTACTTTGACAAAGAGTATACAGCTCCTGCGCTTTGAGGACCTCTTCGAAGGCATAGAGGATTTTGCCTTTACGGTGGAAAGGTTTTATTCCGACCTTTACACACGGCTAGGTAATTTACCGATAGGAGGAGAGGACATAAAGGAGGCCATACAAAGTCTTCTGCAAAAAGTGGTGTTTTTTTTCCAAAATATGGGAAATAGCGCATTTTCCTCTTTGGGAAATCTTGCAGGGGCGCTCAGCACACTGGTTTTCGGTATTATCTTTTCTCTTTATTTTCTTGCAGACGGAAAGAAGATTCTCTCTTACTGGGCAAGAGTCTTTCGTCTGCTTTTCGGAGAAAAAAGGCTCGAGAAGATCCGGCGTTTCTTTAAAGATGCGGACCGTGTGTTTGCGGGATACCTTCGCGGACAGATTATAGACGGTATGATTATGGCGGTACTTGTGAGTGTCAGCCTCAGTATATTGCAGGTACGCTACGCAGTAGTTATCGGGGTACTGACAGGCTTCGGAAATCTCATTCCCTATGTCGGCCCCTTTATTGCTTACGGACTGACAAGCCTGGTTTGCCTTTTGTATTCCGATTTAACAAAGCTTCCGCCGGCACTTATTGCACTCTTTGTTATTCAAACACTGGACGGAAATGTCATTAACCCAAGACTCCTATCGGAAAATATCGATGTGCACCCGCTCGTGGTGATTATCTCTTTAATTATAGGAGGGAGCCTCGGAGGATTTCTGGGAATCTTCCTGGCTGCCCCTGTGGCAAGTCTCATTAAGCTGGAACTCGATAAATTCATGGAGAAGAAAGAGGCCGGGGGGGCTTAGTTCCATCCTGACGGCTTCCGCATTTTCTGTAAAAAATGCTAAAATATTTGCCATAAAAGTCTTTTTTTTGACTTAGTCATTTCTTTCTAAGAATAGATCCTGCGTGAGTTTGATTTAATCGTATTTTAAGGATAAAAAGTAAAAAAGATTTTGCTCAAAATAGAGAAGAATATATTC
>CAUTEL010000067.1:0-7892 GCA_963537185.1 uncultured Oribacterium sp.
ATGAGGCAGCTTCTTTCAGACGGGAATGAAACTGCTTCTTCTGGGGCTTCTATGTCTTTGTATATTGACACTTGCTTATTTTTATTATGACGTTCTCAGACCTTATAAAACTTATCAGTCTACACTGAGAAGAGTCCTGGAGGGTTATAGCGAAGTGCAGGAATTGCAGGAGCTACCGGTTTATCTGACAGAGGAAAGTTATGAAGAATACCATTATATTTCGGAAATCCTCAGCGCTAATCAGATTATAGAGGAAGGGGAGAAGATGGCTTACATTCAAAACCTGCAAAACCAGATGAACCCTCATTTTCTCTATAATATTCTGGAAAATATTCGCTCGGAAAGTCTTTTAAACGGTTTGGAGTCAGTGGCAAACATGGCAGAGCTTTTGGGCGATTTCTATCGTTATACCATCTCCCAAGAAGACAACTTTGTTTCTTTAAAAGAAGAGCTGGACAATGCTGAAGTATATTTTCAAATTCAGCGATTTCGGTTTTCAAAAAAATTAGAATTGAAAGTTAAGGTACAAGAGAATTTGTTATCGCTAAAAGTACCAAGAATTTTACTGCAACCTATCGTGGAAAATAGTATTGTGCATGGCTTAGAGGGAAGAGAATCCGGAGGAAAGGTAGAGATTTCCATTAGCCGCAGTAATCAGCATGTTTATATTCAAGTCTCTGATGACGGCATTGGCATAGAGGAGGAGAAGCTAAGGCAGATAAATGAAGAGCTTCGGAATATCCGTAGAGGATTTCAAGGAGGCGTAGTGGGAAAAGGCGGTATGGGTAAGGCCGAAATGGGAGTTTCTCTCTTGAATATTCAGGAAAGAATCCATTTGCTTTACGGACGGGAATACGGTTTATATTTGCAGTCCTTAGAAAATGCTGGAACGGATGTGTGCATGGTACTTCCCCGGGAGCTTTCCGTAAAGCAAGAAGAGGAAAGTTTTATCAGTGAAAGTCTGGATCTTTTGTCCGAGGAAGAAAATGCTTTGATTATCAAAACAATCAGTACTAAAGAGCCGGAAAAAGAAGAACTTCTTTTTGCTTTAGAGCTATATCTTTCCGAGGGAAATCGATTTTCTGTGGAAAATCTATCCTTTCAGCTTTTTTCCGGAGAAAGCCTAATGTTTTTATCTTTGGACAAAGCTATTCCCAAGGATTTGATCATAGCCTTGAACGCTGAGAAAGAGCCGTATTATGGCTGTGTAAAGTCCTATGAGAACAAGATGAAAATTTTTCCAAAGGTCTGGATGGTAGGAGATGGCAGTTCCTTAATAGAGGGGCAGACTGTGCTTTCTAATCTTTTTGTCTATCAGCCGGAATATCCTCATTTTCTCCTTCGAAACAAAGAATTGATTGCCGAATATAAAGACTTGTTTCCGGAACTTTCCAGAGAAATCCCCTATCAAGAGCAGGTGGAAAATTTGGAAGGAAAACAGAGAATTTTAGTGGAAATCATGAAAGGAATGATTGCAGGAGCCAGAGTCTTTGCCTTATGGGAAGTGCATTTAGCAAAAAAAGATGAGGAGGAGCTTTATGCCTACATAGAAAAATGGAAGAAAGAAGGCTATGCCTTTTTGTTGTTCTCTTCGGAGCCTTCGGATGCTGAAAAGCCCTGTGAGGGATTGGGGATTTGGAAGGAGAGGAGAATATTGAAGGTGATTACTAATTCACTGTAAAGGGGTCTTTTACCATGGTAAAAGGAAATACATTGTTTTTCTTCGCTTGCCAAGTCTTGTGCATTACGGTATTTTATACGGGGATTGGGGCTTCACTTTTTCTTGCAGGAGTCCTTTTCGATTATCAATTATGAAAATGTAAAGAGGGTAAAGATTGGAGGTATTATGCAGCATCAAATTTTAGGAGATAACGATTGTCCTATTTTGGAAATCTACTTAAATGCGGGAGAGGCAGTGAAAATTGAGCGTGGTTCCATGGCCTATATGTGCGGTGTGGAATTACAGGGGAAGATGAATTCCGGCTCAAATGGAGGCGGTCTTGGCGGCCTTCTGAGTGCCGTGGGAAGAAGTATTGCCAGCGGAGAAAGTATGTTTATTACCGAGGCAAGAGGCGTGATGAATGGGGGAAGAATCGGTGTTGCTCCCGCCATTCCCGGGAAAATTGTGCGTTTGCCCATTGGAGAGAGGCAGTATCGCTTAAATACCGGAGCATTTTTGGCGGGAGATTATTCCGTAGGATATTCCATGAAGATGCAGGACATCGGAAAAGCCTTTTTTGGCGGAACCGGAGGACTTTTCGTGATGGAAACGGAAGGACAGGGAGATGTTTTTGTCAATGCCTTTGGAGATCTTTTGGAGCTGGAAGTGCATCCGAACTGCCCGATGACGATTGATAATGACCATGTGGTAGCTTGGGACAGAAATCTGGACTATCATATTTCCGTGGCTTCCGGAACCTTCGGCTTTACAACCGGAGAAGGATTGGTAAATCGTTTTGTAGGAGAAGGAAAAGTCTACATTCAGACCAGAAACTTAAGCAGTCTGGCTTCGGCTTTACCTTTAGCAAGCATGAATAAGAACAGTGGAAAAGGCGGATTTTCGTTCTAAATGCTGTAAACAATGAAAAAGAAAAACTCTTCCGATTATGTAGCGCCTCCAAGAACTTAGATCCGAAACTCTAACGATTGGAGAGCGGTACATTATGGGGGAGTTTTTTGTGTGGCTTAGATGATGATGATGATGATGATGATGATGATGATGATGATGATGATGATGATGCGGAAATTTTTTGTAAAGAAACTAAGCTACAATGCAATCCTTTTCCATACAATAACAAATTGATTTTATGAATTTCTTAGTTTTTTATAAGATTTCCGTTGATTGACTTTAAAAATGAAAGTGTTAAAATATGAAAACGGTTTTCATTTTAAGGCAAAGAAAACGAGAAAATTCTGGAGGAAAGTATGGCGGAAAAAACCATTTATAAAACCCAACATAAAGAGGAGCTTTTATCCTATCTTTCCACTTGTCCGGGTATGCACTTTACGGTATCGGATCTAGTTTCTCATTTTCGGGAGGAGGGAAAACCAATCGGCACAACCACGGTCTATCGCCAGTTGGAGCGACTGTGTGTAAAAGGAGTAGTGAACAAATACATCATTGACCAGAACAGTCCGGCCTGCTTTGAGTATGTCGGGGAGGAGGAAAAGGCGGAGGAAGCACATTCCTGCTTTCATTGTAAATGTAATGTCTGCGGAAAGCTCATTCATTTACACTGTCATGACCTGGAAAGCATGATGCAGCATCTTCTTACGCACCACGGTTTTCATTGGGATTCCAAGAAAACCGTCTTCTATGGCTTATGCGAAGATTGTGCCAAGAAAGAGGAGCAGAACAAACTATAGTATTTCCAAGAAAGGAGCCTCAAGATGAGACTGAAAAAATGCATTTTGGCGGGAGGAATCATGCTTTCCACTGCCGTACTGTTTGCCTGTGGAAACAAGAGCGGTAAAGAAATGGAGACGACAGCCGCTGCTGTAACAACCGATGCGGAAAAGAGTATGGAAACCGAAAAAAGTACGGATAAGCCCACAGAAGGAAAAAAGTTACAGATTGTGACCACAAATTTCCCCTCCTATGATTTTGCCCGTGCCATTACCAAAGAAGATGCGGATGTCACCATGCTCGTTAAGCCGGGTGCGGAAACACACAGCTTTGAACCGAGTCCGCAGGACATTATCACCATTCAGAATGCGGATCTCTTTATCTATACCGGCGGAGACAGCGACGAATGGGTAGACGGAATTCTGGAATCCGTGCAGAATAAAAATTTCCATGTGTTTAAGATGATGGATGCCGTAAATCTCATTGAAGAAGAGACGGTAGAAGGCATGCAGGAAGAAGAGCATGAGCATGCGGATGCAGACCATGGAAATGAGGAAGCAGACCATGAAAAAGCGGATCAGGCAGAAGAGCATGAAGAGGAAGGTCCGGAAATGGACGAGCATGTTTGGACTTCCCCGAAAAATGCCATTACCATTGTAGAAAAGCTGGAAGAGACTCTTTCCGGACTTGATGAGAGCCATAAAGACAGTTTCAAGGCAAACAGTGAGTCTTATGTTAAGGAACTTGAAGAGTTGGACAAGAGTTTCAAAGAGGTAGTGGATAGCGGAAAGAGAAAAGAAATCATTGTGGCGGATCGTTTCCCCTTTGCTTATTTCTGTAAGGAGTACGGCTTAAGCTACTTTGCCGCATTCCCGGGATGCTCAACCGATACACAGCCTTCTGCGGCAACCATTGCCTTCTTAACGGATAAGGTCAAGGAAGATAAGATTCCGGTTGTTTTCCATATCGAAATGGGAAATGAGGATATGGTCAATGCCATCAGTAGAGATACAGGAGCAAAGAAGATGCTTCTTAACTCCGTGCACAATGTTACAGACAGCGATTTTAAGGCAGGAAAGACCTATGTGGATCTGATGAAGCCGAATGTAGATGCTTTAAAGGAGGCGTTAAACTAGATGTCCTATATATCCCTAAACAATGTTGGATTTTCCTACGAAGGAAAGACGGTATTGTCCGATGTTCATTTCTCCGTAGAAAAAGGTGACTACCTTTGTATTGTTGGGGAAAACGGCGCAGGAAAAAGTACCCTGTTAAAGGGACTTTTGGGCTTAAAGAAAGTGAGTGAGGGGAACATTGTCTTCGGAGACGGTTTAAAGGCAAATGAAATCGGCTACCTTCCCCAGCAAACTGAAAGCCAAAAGGATTTTCCCGCCAGCTGTTATGAGGTAGTAGAGTCGGGTAGATTAAATAAACTTTCGTTTTTCCCTTTTTATCGAAAAGAAGATAAGAAGAGTGTAGAAGACGCAATGGAGTACTTAAAGGTGACAGATCTTAAGAAGTCCTGCTTCAGAGATTTGTCCGGCGGACAGCGGCAGAGGGTTCTTTTGGCAAGAGCCCTCTGCGCCAGCGAAAAGCTCCTTGTTGTGGATGAGCCGGTTGCAGGACTGGATCCTCTTGCACAAAAAGAGCTCTATGAAATGCTCGATAAGTTAAATAAAGAAAAAGGGATGACCATTATCATGGTCTCTCATGATGTGAAGGAAGTGGTACAGCGTGCAAAAACCATTCTGCACCTTGACCGCACGCAGTGCTTTTTCGGAAGTGCAGAGGACTATCTTTCCTCGAAGTGGGGGAAACTTTTGGTAAAGGAGGAAGAAAATGCTTGATTCTTTACTGAAAATGTTCCAGTACGACTTTATGATTCGTGCTCTTGTGGTTGGGGGGCTGGTTTCTTTGTGCTCCGCTCTTCTTGGAACAAGCCTTGTCTTAAAGCGCTATTCCATGATTGGAGATGGTCTTTCCCATGTGGGCTTTGCGGCATTGGCCATAGCTTATGCCCTCAATTTTGCACCGATGTCGGTTTCCATTCCGGTCTGTGTGGTAGCGGCATTTTTCCTTCTGCAATTGGAAGAAAGCGCCAAAATAAAGGGGGACGCGGCTACGGCACTGCTTTGCAGCGGGGCTTTGGCGGTAGGCGTTATGACGATATCCCTAACCTCCGGAATGAATACGGATGTATGTAACTATATGTTCGGCTCCATCCTGGCAATCAGCCCTTCGGATCTTCGGCTTTCCGTTGCTCTTTCCGTAGTAGTTTTATTCTTATACATTGTATTTTATCCGCGTATTTTTGCGGTAACCTTTGATGAGACTTTCGCGAAGGCCAGCGGCACCAACACACGCTTTTACAATATGGTATTGGCGTTTCTTACCTCGATTACCATTGTGCTCGGCATGCGTATGATGGGAACACTCTTGATTTCCAGCTTGATTGTATTCCCCTCCATTACGGCGATGCGAGTTTGCAAGAACTTCTTATCCACCATTATACTGGCGGCTGTTCTTTCACTCTTTGGATTTATTGTCGGAATCAGCCTGTCCTTTTTGTACAGCATTCCTACAGGAGCGTCCATTGTTATTGTGGATATGATTTTGTTTTTTATTTTCCTAGGCGTGGAAGCGGTACGAAATCGGAAGAGCTAGGGAAGGGAGGTATTTATGGAAATGGAAGAGCAATCTGAAAAAAACAGCAGAAATAGCGTAAATAGCAGTATGAATAGCAGGCCGGACAAGCGTTTCAGGAAGTCCGCTATAGGCAACAGAGCTGTTTATAAAAAAATCTTCCCATTACTATCACTTTTTGTACTTTGCTTAGCATTTACTTCCTGTAAAAAAGCGAATAATATCAGAAAAGTAGGGAGTAATGCAGAAAGTTCGGGAGAGAATGCTTCCTCCCTTTCGGAAGAGGAGGCCTTAAAGCAGGCCAAGGAATTGGAGAGTCTCGAACAAAAAGAGCAGGAATCTCTCGATAAGGAATATGGAAGCGGAGCATCTTCTGAAGCGGAAGGAAAGGAAAGTGAAGAAGCTTCCGATAAGAAGAGTGCAGAATCTGATGTAAAAGAGAGCGAAAAGGGGGAAGGCGCCTATCCCTATGATGACTACCCCTATAATCCGAAAGAGGATAGAGGAAAGGTAAACTTGGATAAGCCGGATATTGTGGTGGGAGACAAGCACTATGCCACACAGATTAATGACTGGTATATGAACTTTCAAGATTATGAGGGAAAAACCGTCAGCATTGATGGCTATTATATGAACTTTGGAGGCTATACACTAGTTGGAAGAATGGGGCCTTCCTGTCCGTATTGCACCGGAGGTTATGTAAATTTTGAGTTTAAAACGGACCTCGACTTATCCAAGTTAAAGTCGGAAGAATCTTGGATAAGGGTAAAAGGAATCCTTCGAAAGGGAAAATATTCCATTTCGAAGGATGTATCGCAACTCATATATTATATTGAAGCACTGGAAGTGGAAGAGCTTCCGGAGGTAGGTGTAGATACTGTGACGGACTAAAACTTTATGAGAACTGCTTCCGAAGTTTATTCGAATTGAAAAGCCCGGAGAGATCTTGAGAGATGAAATTAGTCCTAGAGATGAAACTAATCCAGGAGATGAAGATATTCTTCAATGGGGATGGTTTTCTCACCATGATTTCTTTCCTGAAAGACATCCAAAATGCAGTTCATTTTCTGAAGAGCCCAGTCTCCGGCAGAAAGAAAATTTTTCTCCTCTAGATATTTTCCGATAAAAAGAGAAGAAAAAAGGTCTCCGGTTCCCCCGAGAGTTAACTTTCTTTCCGTATAGGGGAGGATGTGAAATTCCTTTGTGTTTTCTTCATAAAGAAAAATGCAGGGCTTTTCCTCTATCTTCATACTGGTGATACAGATACTTTTTGCCCCTTTTTGGGTTAAAGAACAAATCAGTTCTTTTGCTTCATCCAAGTTAAAATTATCCGGAACAGTTTTGAGGTCTGCCAAAAGGCAGGCCTCTGTTTTATTCGGAAAAATACAATCGGCGATCTGCATGAGCTTCTTTCTACTTTCAACGTCCTTTTTTTGAAGGCCGTTATAGAGCTTCCCGTGGTCCGCCATAATAGGATCAAAAAAGATATAACTTCCTTTTTCTTTTTCTATTTTTGCAAATTGATAAATACGCTCTGCTTGCCTCTCTCCAAGGACAAAGCCGATAAAAAGAAAAGGAAAAGAAAAGCCTAGCTCCTTCCAAATGCTAAGGCTATGAAAGAGGTACTCTGTTGTATCCAGTATTTCCGCCCTTCCGTAATTTAAGGTATTCGATACCAGAGCGGTCGGCAGGGAAAAGACGTCATAATGGAGCTTTTCCAGTACGGCAGAGGCCATTCGTAGTGATCCCGTACCGTAAGAGGGAGAGTCGCTTAAGAGTAGGATGGACTTTGCTTTATTTGATTTATCGTGCATAATTGTCTCCGTTTTTCTATGTAAGGCTTGAAAAAATACAAGAAAGAGTATAACGCATTTTTATAATAATAATACATTTTCAATCACCG
>CAUTEL010000068.1:0-7859 GCA_963537185.1 uncultured Oribacterium sp.
AAAGAATTCCCTTAACCATAGCAGACTTTGATAGGGAGAAGGGAACCATTACCATTGTATTCCAGGTACTTGGCGCTTCTACAGAGAAGTTCAGTCATTTAAAGGTTGGAGATTCCTTCACGGATATCGTAGGACCTTTGGGACGCCCTTCCGAGCTTGTGGAAATGAGCGAGGAAGAGTTGAAGAAAGAGAATATCATCTTCATTGCCGGCGGTGTTGGTGCAGCACCGGTTTATCCTCAGGTGAAGTGGCTTCATGAAAGAGGAATTGAGGCGGATGTTATTCTTGGTGCAAGAAATAAGGATCTTCTGATCATGGAGAAGGATCTCCGTGCAGTTGCAAAAAATGTTTATGTGACCACAGATGACGGTTCTTACGGCGATAAGGGTGTAGTTACCGATGTTCTGAAGCGTTTGGTAAACGAGGAAGGTAAGAAATATACTCGTTGTATTGCCATCGGTCCTGTTATCATGATGAAGTTCGCGGCATTAACGACCAAAGAACTGGGCATCCCGACCATTGTTTCCATGAACCCGATTATGATTGACGGAACAGGAATGTGCGGAGCTTGCCGTTTGGTTGTTGGAGACCAGGTGAAGTTTGCCTGCGTAGACGGACCGGAGTTTGACGGACATTTGGTTGACTTTAATCTGGCCATGAAGAGACAGCAGACCTACAAGACGGAAGAGGGTAAGGCACTTCTGGAATTGTTGGAAGCTGAGAAGTCCCATGGTGGATGCGGAAATTGCAACTAAGGGAGGATAAATATGGCTGATATGATGAAAAGAGTTCCTGTCGCTGAGCAGGAGCCGAAGGTTCGTGCAAAAAACTTTGAAGAAGTATGTTTAGGATATACCGAAAAAGAAGCAATGGAAGAGGCAGTACGCTGCTTAAATTGTAGAAATCCGAAGTGTGTAGTAGGTTGTCCCGTTTCCATTCAGATCAATGACTTTATCCAAGAAGTCAAGGTGGGGAATTTTGAGAAGGCTGCAGAAATCATTGCACAGTCTTCCGCCCTTCCTGCAGTTTGCGGAAGAGTTTGTCCGCAGGAAACACAGTGTGAAGGTGTTTGTATTCGTGGTATTAAGGGAGAGCCTGTTGCTATTGGAAAGCTTGAGCGTTTCGTGGCTGACTGGGCCAGAGAGCATGGTTTCCAGGCTGCTAAAGCCGGAGAACCGAACGGAAAGAAAGTTGCGGTAATCGGTGCAGGCCCCGCAGGACTTACCTGCGCAGGAGACCTTGCAATGCTGGGCTATGATGTTACAATCTTCGAAGCCTTTCATGAGCCGGGCGGAGTACTGCAGTACGGTATTCCGGAGTTCCGTCTTCCAAAGACCAAGGTTGTTGGACCGGAAATTGAAAATGTAAAAAAGCTTGGTGTAAAGATTATCACCAATGTATTCGTTGGCCGTTCCATTACCGTGGATGAGCTTTTAAATGAAGAAGGCTTTGATGCCGTGTTCCTCGGAACCGGAGCAGGTCTTCCGAAGTTTATGAACATTCCGGGAGAGAGTGCAAACGGTGTATTCTCCGCAAATGAGTTCCTGACCAGAAATAACCTGATGAAGGCTTATCTTCCGGAAGCGGACACACCGATGCGCGGAGGAAAGAAGGTCGTTGTTGTAGGTGGCGGTAATGTTGCCATGGATGCGGCAAGAACAGCACTTCGTCTTGGTGCAGAGGTACACATTGTGTATCGCCGTTCCGAGGAAGAGCTTCCGGCAAGAAAAGAGGAAGTACATCACGCGAAGGAAGAGGGAATTATCTTTGACCTCTTACAGAATCCGGTAGAGATTCTTGTAGATGAAAATGACTGGGTAACCGGAATCAAGCTTGTTAAGATGGAACTTGGGGAGCCGGATGCTTCCGGAAGAAGAAGACCAGTGGAGATTCCGAATTCCGAATATACTATGGACTGCGATACCGTAATTATGTCTCTCGGAACTTCTCCGAATCCGCTGATCAGTGATACTACAGACGGACTGGATACAGACCGTAAGGGCTGTATCATTGCAAAAGAGGAAAACGGAGAAACCACAAAGACTGCAGTTTATGCAGGTGGAGATGCCGTTACCGGTGCGGCAACCGTTATCCTTGCCATGGGAGCAGGAAAGGCTGCAGCAAAGGGAATTCACGAGTACCTTTCCAATAAATAAGATACCGCATGCTTTGCAAGCGATACTCATTATGATTAAGAAAAAAAGAACTTCTTGCATCGGCAGGAAGTTCTTTTTTGTTCATCCCAAATTGCTTGACATACTGTTATAAGCCTATATTTGTATAGCTACCCGGATAAGTCAAAAAGCTGATTCGCCAGAAAGTCAAAAAGCTGATGAGCCCTTAGACAGCTCTCGTGTATTTCTTTAAGAAGGCCTTTTCCTCTTCATTTAAGTGCGGGGAAATCTCTTCATAAATTCTTGCATGATAATCATTTAGGAGCTTTTTGTTTTCCTCATTCAGCATGGCGGGATTAATCGCATCGAGGTCAAAGGGGATCAGAGTGATGGTCTCAAAGTGGAAAAACTGACCATATTCGTTTTTCTCCCCTTTTTTGACCAAAAGCTCATTTTCCAAACGGATGCCGTGTGATCCTTCAATATAGAGTCCGGGCTCATCGGTAATCACCATGCCCTCTTGCAGCTCCTCTGTTTCGCCGGCTCTGTACTTATAGCGGAAGCCTGCAGGACCCTCATGAATGTTTAAGAGATATCCCACACCGTGCCCGGTACCGTGGTTATAGTTCAGGCCCCTATCCCAGAAGGGTTTTCTGGCTAAAATATCTAAAGTAAGGCCGGATGAGCCTTGCAGAAATTTTGCACTTGCGAGCTGTAAATTACTGATGGCAACGATTGTGAAGTCGTCCTTCATCTTCTCAGAAACCTCTCCTAAAGCAAAGGTTCTTGTGATATCCGTGGAGCCCTCATAAAAGCCTGCTCCGGTATCACTTAAATATAAGCTTCCTTCTTTAAGCGCTACATCTGTTTCCGGGGAAGAGGAATAGTGTACGATTGCGGAATGAGGGCCGTATGCGGAAATCGGCTCGAAACTGTCTCGAAGGAAATTTCCCATTTCACTACGAAACTCATCCAGTTTTTCGGAAGCACTCATTTCCGTAATCTTGATTTTTCCAAGGTTTTCCTTTAACCACTTCATAAAACGAAGGTGCGCAATGCTGTCTTTGATTTCCGCTTTCTTGATATTTTCAATTTCTACCGGATTTTTGATGCATTTCATCAGGATAGACGGATTCCGTTTGTTGACAATTTTAATGCCTTCCGGAATATTCTTATAGATTGCGTAGTTCAGTTTATCCTTGTCCAGTAAAACGGAGCAATCGGGGCTCAATTTTTTTACGTCCTCATAAATGGCGTTATAGGGAAGGAAGGAAACGCCGTCCTTTTGAAGAAGACTCTTGATTTGTGCATCTAGCTTTCTCTCATCTATATAGAGTGAAAAGCCGTCCTTTTTGATAATGGCATAGGATAATAGCAATGGGAAAAATTCGATATCGTTTCCACGGAGATTTAAAGTCCAGCAGATATCGTCCAATGTGGAGAGGATATGAGTATCACAGCCTGCTTCCGCCATTTCCGCACGAATACGGCTAAGTTTGGAGCTTGCGCTTTCCCCTGCATACTTTTCTTCCAGATAAAAGGCGGGTTCTTCAGAAAGAGGAGGACAGTCGCTCCAGATTTCATGAATAAGATCCTCCTGATAATCTATTTTTGCTCCCTTCTTCTTTGCAATTTCCGCATATTCATTGCCTTCTCCGACAGAAACCACGCGACCGTCAAAGGAAAGCGTCTGTCCGGCTTCCAGGATATCCTGAAGGTACTCCTCTATAGTCGGTACATCCGGTTCATACATTTTCATGAGAGTAACGCCTGTTCCCTCAAGCTGCTTTGCGGCCTGCAGGAAGTAACGGCCGTCCGTCCAAAGCTTCGCCTCCTTAAGGGTAATCATTGCGGTTCCTGCGGAGCCTGTAAAGCCCGTGATATAGGCTCTTGCCTTAAAGTGCTCTCCGACATATTCACTCTGATGGAAGTCTGCTGTCGGAACGATATACACATCGATATTTTTATTCTGCATGCACTTACGCAGTGCGGAAAGTCTCTCTACTACCGTCATATTTCCTCCTTATTTAAATACAGCCTGGCAGAAGAGGAGTGTATCTTTTCTTATGCTTCTATTCTGCCGTGATACTATGCTTTGCTTGCCATTAGGTAAGACGAGTTTATTGTACCGCAATTTTTCCTTTGCTAAAAGACTTTAGAAGGAGGATAAAGATGGAGATTGCATTTTTTTCCTTGCTTATATACACTATTATAGATAAATAAGATTGAGTTCTCTAAGGATGGGTAAAGTGCTTTAAAGCTGTATTTTTCAGCAAAATGGACTGCTTTTCGAAGGTTTTAAAAAATGAGGTGAAGAGATGATTTATGGTGCATTAGAAGCCGGTGGAACCAAGATGATTTGCGCAGTGTGCAAAGAAGACGGAGAGATTTTGGAGCAATGTTCTATTCCTACAACAGAACCGGACGAGACCATTCCGGCGATAATTTCCTATTTTAAAGATAAGAATATCGTCTCTCTTGGTGTTGCCTGTTTCGGGCCCATTGATCTGGATAAAAATTCTCCGACCTATGGTTATATTACCAGCACACCGAAGTTGAAATGGCAAAACTATCCCTTACTTCCGGTTTTAAAGGAGGCTCTCTCCGTTCCTATGGGCTTTGATACCGATGTGAACGGCTCGCTGTTGGGTGAGCTTACATATGGGGACAGTAAAGGAATTGAGAATGCCGTTTACATTACGATAGGAACGGGAATTGGAGGCGGAGTTTGCACAAACGGACGCTTGCTTCACGGTATGCTGCATCCTGAGCTTGGACATATGAAGATGGTCCCTCATGAGAAGGATTCCTTCCCGGGCTATTGTCCTTTTCATAAGAACTGCTTTGAAGGAATGGCATCAGGCCCCGCGATTGAGGCTAGATACGGGAAGAAGGCCGTAGAGCTTTGCGAGGATGCCTCAGTTTGGGAAATAGAGGCCTACTATATCGGACAGGCCCTTAGCAATATTATCCTGACATTAAGCCCGGAAAGAATCATCTTGGGAGGAGGGGTGATGCATCAAGCCCAGCTTTTTCCGCTTATCCGAGAGGAAGTTCGGAATCAGCTGAATGCTTATTTAAAAACGAAGGAGCTTGAAGCGATAGAGAGCTATATCGTTCCGGCAAGCCTGAATGATAATCAGGGAATACTTGGGTGCTTAAAACTTGCAATCGATGCAAAACAAGAGATGGAATAAACTGAAGGACGGAAGATGAAAGATCTACAGAAAAAACTGATACTCACATATGGAAACGGAATCAAGTGGCTACTCATCGGTATTATTAGCGGAGCAGTCGTCGGCAGTATAGCGGCCTATTTTGCCAAGGGGATTCAGATTGCCAGTCAATTTCGGGATACTCATCCCTTGATTATTGCCTTTCTTCCCTTTGCGGGTGTCTTGATTGTTGCTGCTTATCATATTTTTTCGGTTCGAAGTCCAAGAGGTACAAATCTGGTATTGGAATCGGTTCGGGAAGGACAGTCTCTTCCATACTATATGGCGCCTCTTATTATTTTTGCAACGGTGATTTCCCATCTCTTCGGCGCTTCTGTGGGGAGAGAGGGAGCAGCTCTGCAGGTGGGATCCTCTTTGGGTTCCAGCATAGGAAAGCTTCTTAAGTTAAAGGAAAAAGACAGAAAAAGAATCATGATGTGCGGTATGAGTGCTGCATTCTCCGGACTTTTTGGCACACCTCTTGCGGCTGCTGTGCTGTCTATGGAAATCTGTACAGTCGGACATATGTACTATACGGCCTTACTTCCCTGCACAGTTTCTGCTCTAGTGGCACACTTCTTTGCAGAGCATGTACTTAAGGTAACGGAGCCGGAATTGGCTTTGAAAATTGTTTCCGAGATGGATTGGCGCTCTGCTTTGGCGACCATTGCTCTTTCGATAATTGCCTCTTTGGTGAGTATTCTTTTTATCGTTTCTGCGCATAAAGCTAAGGCATTTTTTACGAAATATATTCGGAATCCTTATCTTAGAATTATGGTGAGTGGTGCGATGGTTTTCCTGGGCACTCTTTTGCTGGGAACTAAGATGTATAACGGTGCCGGAATGGATATTATCGTGAAGACAATCCATGAAAGCGGGTACCGAGTTTTCTTTCTGGCTTTTCTCTTGAAAATCCTATTTACCGCTATTTCCTTAGGCGGAGGATTTCAAGGCGGAGAAATCGTTCCCTCTCTTTTTATCGGAGCCACACTTGGAAATGCTTTGCAGAGCTTTCTTCCCTTGGAACCGGGACTATGCGCGGCTCTTGGTATGGCTTGTGTATTTTGCGGTGTGACGAACTGTCCCCTTTCAGCCTTACTGATTAGCTTTGAGCTTTTCGGCTTTCATGCTTCTTCCTACTTTATTTTGGCCATTGCAATAAGCTATCTTTGCTCCGGGAACTACGGACTTTATCATACACAAAAAATCCTCTTCTCCAAGACGGAAGAAGAGGAAATCAATGAAATGGCTCACTAATTATTTTTTGAATCGGTTCGCAAGGCTTAGGTCTTCGGGAAGAACTCTCATGTTGCTGACTCTGTCCTCCTCACCCGGTCTACTAATTTTTAGTTCTAAAATACTTCCTTCCGGAAGTCCCTTAGAGAATTCTATTGCCAAAAAATTAGCTACCTTTGGGTGATTTTGTTTAAAATTTTCAATATCCTTGGCAAATTGCATCATTTCTATCGGATTCATAAGCTATATTCCTTCCTTTTGCAATGACTTAAAGTAATTACGAGCGGTACAGGATGAAATTCCCGGATCGCTTGTAAAGAAAGTAAGGGAAAATTTGTATTTCCCGGAAAAATTCTGTAAAAAAGAAAAGAGTTATGCTTCTCCCAGAATTAATTCCTTTGCATACGGCAGAGTCAAGACCCAATCGCAGAAGCTGTGCCATTCATGAAGCTTATGTCCCTTTCTGGAAAAATACATATTGATGAGGTTCTCATAGTTCATTGTGCAGGTTCTCATTTGCTCGAAAGAAGAAGGGAGTAATTGAATCAGGGTATACCAGTCTTCCTTCTTTTTTCCCTCTATATATTTCAAACGAATTCTCTCTAAGTCTGAAACGGTTCTTTTCAAGCTATCCAATCCCTCTTCCGTTAAATGGTCGTGGGAGAAGTCCTCCAGAGAAAATTCTTTCGCATGAATCTTATGCATAGTGGAAGTGGAGTTTGCGACCGTGCTGATTTTGTAGGTATCGTATTCCTTCCACCAGTAAAGCGGTGCGGTAATATCTACGGAAAGAAAAATCTGCCGGATATACTTTCTATGGTCAGGTCCTGCAAGTCGAAGACGCTTTGCCAGGGAAAGGTCGTTGGGGCCCAAGATATATTCTCCGTTTTCATCATAATGGGAATCTCCTTTTGCCCAGGAGTTCATAGGGTTTCTGGCGCCTCGAATGGCATTTTCCAGATTCATCACACTGCTTCGTTCAAATTTTATCATAGTAATCCTTTCTCTTAATAGGAAAAATCCTGCTCTTGGTTCTGAAAAGGAAATGTAAAGAATTTCCTGCCCGGAACTCCCCCATTGTATCTTGATTTTCTCTTTTTGGGAAGATGGAAAATACTATACGTGAAAAGGGGAAAATACTATACATGAAACAGGGAAAGTGCTAGTATAAAACCACAAAAACTTAGCTTGTTCTTTGTCTATTTTATCTCATCCTATTCGTCTATTTTATCTTATTCTTTTGGGCTGTTTTTCTTGTATTTTCTTTTTCAATATTTTTCATCAATAAGGTGTA
>CAUTEL010000069.1:0-7758 GCA_963537185.1 uncultured Oribacterium sp.
TACTTTTCGGCAAGTCCGAAGTAGAGGTACAAAATAAGAATAAAGATTAAGCCATGAGGCTTTATCAGATAAATACATTTTTAAAGGAGATTAAAATGGATAAGAAGAAACAGTTTGAAGAGTTAGTAAAGGAAATCAAGGGACTGAAGACCGATGATATGTACTTAAATGATTTCTTCCTCACATGGGAGAAGTCTGATGATGAGTTAAAGGCAGTATGGGATGTAGCTGATGCACTCAGAAACTTAAGAGAGAGAAATATCTCTACAAAGGTTTTTGATTCCGGACTTGGCATTTCCTTATTCCGTGATAACTCCACAAGAACTCGTTTCTCCTTTGCTTCCGCTTGTAACCTTCTCGGATTAGAGGTTCAGGATTTGGACGAAGGAAAGTCTCAGGTTGCTCACGGCGAGACCGTAAGAGAGACTGCAAACATGATTTCCTTCATGGCAGATGTTATCGGTATTCGTGATGATATGTATATCGGTAAGGGAAATGCTTACATGCACGAAGTTGCAGAGGCAGTTGAAGCAGGAAACAAGGACGGCGTTCTTGAGCAGAGACCGACTCTCGTTAACTTACAGTGTGACATCGACCACCCGACACAGTGTATGGCAGACGCTTTACATGTAATCCATGAGCTTGGCGGAATTGAGAACTTAAAGGGCAAGAAGCTCGCTATGACTTGGGCTTACTCTCCCTCTTACGGAAAGCCGCTTTCCGTTCCGCAGGGTGTAATCGGTCTTTTCACAAGACTCGGAATGGACGTTGTTCTTGCACATCCGGAAGGCTACGATGTAATGAAGGATGTTGTTGATGTAGCAGAGAAGAATGCTAAGCAGGCAGGCGGATCCTTCAAGGTAACCAATGATATGAAGGAAGCGTTCAAGGATGCGGATATCGTATATCCGAAGTCTTGGGCTCCGTTCGCAGCTATGGAGAAGAGAACTAATCTGTACGGAGAGGGCGATACAGAGGGCATCAAGGCTCTTGAGAAGGAGCTTCTTGCACAGAACGCTCAGCACAAGGATTGGGCTTGTACAGAAGAGATGATGAAGCTGACCAAGGACGGAAAGGCTCTTTACATGCACTGCTTACCGGCTGACATCACAGGCGTATCCTGCGATGAAGGTGAAGTAGATGCTTCCGTATTCGATCGTTATAGAGATCCTCTTTACAAGGAAGCTTCTTTCAAGCCGTATGTTATTGCAGCTATGATTCTTTTAGAGAAGTTCAAGAATCCTGCAAAGGTTCTGGATGAGCTTGAGAAGCGCGGACAGGATCGTATCATGGATATCGAGAAGTAAAAAGAGCAAAATTGAGTAAAAATTGAGCTTAAAAGGGCTGAAGGAAAGATTTATTTTTTCCTTCAGCCTTTTGTGATAGAATAGAGTGAATTTTGAATTCCGGAGAGCTGCCATAGGCATTGCCAACAGCTTTTTGAAAAAGAGGAAAGAGAAGAAAAGAAACAAAAGGAGAAGGAAGATGGAGGCATTGCAGAAGCATAAGGGAAGGATTTTGAATTATTTGCAAATTATTGCAGGCTGTTTTATCACAGGTTTTGCGGTAAACAGCATTTTAATACCGAATAAGCTGTCTACCAGCGGTATAACGGGAATTTCCCAGATGCTGGAACGCTTTACAGGAATGAACTACAGCTATATTTACTATTTTTTCAGTATCAGCATTTTGATTGTGGCATTTTTTACTTTAAAACGGGAAGAATTTATGAAGATTATTTTTGTATCTTTCCTGTATCCTACCGTTTTGGTGATTACCAGAATGTTCCACTTTGTTTTTGTACAGGGGGAAATGTTCCTTGTTTGCATTTATTTTTCCCTTTTTTACGGCTTCGGTTCCGGCTTGGTGCTTAGAGCGGGGGTGACCTTCGGAGGCACGGATACCATTGCAAGAATCCTGAATCGCAAGGTATTTAAGGGAATCGCCTTAAGTAAAATCATGCTGATTATTGACGGAAGCATCTTGATTTCTCTTGGCATTGTCTTTAATAAAGATGTTGCGCTTTATGCCTTAGTCAATCATGTTATTTGTATCTATATCATGGATTATATGCTATTCGGCTTTAGACAGAAGCTTTATAAAGCCAGCATTATTCCGCATGATAAAGCGGATAGCGAAAATATCAGTCAGTTCATTCTAGGGCTCGGAAGAGGAGTTACGCTTTATAATGCAATAGGCGCTTATACTAAGTCCGATAAAATATTACTCTCTTCTATCGTATCTCCAAGACAGTCCGCGCAAATTCGCTCTTACCTCGCAGAAAACTATCCGACTGCCTTTATGGAGGTTTCTCCGATTGTAACGGTTTATGGTGTGGGAGAAAGATTTGTGCGTATAAAGGGAGAAGATTAAAGCAATTCAAGGACAGCTATAGGAGAAGACAGAATCATGGGGAGCATGGAGATACGGGTTTCCGCCAATGGATACAATACTTGTGGAAACGGCAAATTGGATGCGGTTCAATTGGGAAAGCAGATAAAAAAATACAGGTTGGAAAAGGGACTGAGACAAAGAGATCTGGCAAAACTTGTTTTTAGTACGACCAATACGATTTCTCGTTTGGAAATCGGTAACATCGGTTGTAGCTTGGAGATGCTTTTAGCCATAGCCAATGCTTTAGAGCTCAGCCCCGATGCTTTGCTTTTTGGTAATTTTAATCCAATGTACAGCCGTTTTTATCCCTATTTTTGGGAGCTTAAAGACAGTATTTTCGGAATGCTTCAGAAGTCTGTGGAGGATATCTTCCGGGATATGGACAAAAAAGAGCGGATTTTTTCGGTGGAAAAGGATTTTCACGAGTGGATTGAAAATTTTGCGGCGGAGACTTTGGGAGAAAAGAAAAAAGTTTTTTACGAAAGTCAAAAAGGAGCGGAAAAGGAGAAAAATGCAAAGGAGCATGCTTTTCCTTGGAACAGTTTTCCCGGAAAAGAGGAGCCCGAGGGGAAAAGAGAAGCCGAAAAAAGCTTGGAATTACAGGCTGCCATCGGTGGTGGAAAAAAGAAAAGTACTTGGCTTCTGGAGGAATTCAATAAAGAGAAGCTCCGAAAGAAAGAGGAGGAAGAGGCTGTACGAAAGGCCCATTTTTTGGAAGAAGTCCGAATCGAGGAAGAGAAGATTCACAAAATGGAGGAAGTGCTAAGGGAAGCAAGGGATAGACTGGAAGAAAAGAAGAGAAGAGAAGTCTCTTTTATCTATGCGGCAGAAAGTTTCCTCTTCCCAAAGAATGACATAGCGGAAGAAGAGCAAAGCTCTAAAAAGGAAAAAACAAGGCAGAGAGTTCGCTTAAAGAGAGGTGAAGGACAGTAGCCCTAGAAACAAGAAATTTGTAAAAAAGTCCACAATATGCTAAAATATGATACTTGGTTAAGAATTTGCAGAGGTAAATTTTATGGGGTCATATACTGCATTACAGTGGACTACTTTTTTTATGCTCTATAGTATTTTCGGTTGGTGCTTTGAATCAACGTATTGCTCTATCAAATCGGGACATTTGCAGAACAGAGGTTTCTGCCATGGCCCTTGGATTCCGCTTTATGGTGTTGGAAGCTGTCTTTTGGTCTTTTTGACACAGGGGCATGAGGAAAACCTTGTCTATCTTTTTATGACAGGCTTTGTGGGAGGAAGTCTTTTGGAGCTCGTTACGGGAGTTCTCATGAATAAGATTTTCCATATGAGGTGGTGGGATTACTCCCAAAATCCTTTGAATTTTCATGGCTATGTCTGTGTACCTGCTTCCATGGGTTGGGGCTTTGCCGCTCTTTTTGTGATGAAGATTCTGCATCCAAGAATTTCTTCCATTCCGGAGAGCTGGTCGTATATCACCTTTGTGATTTTAAATACGATGTTCTATACCCTTTTTGTGGAGGATCTGGTATTTTCCGTCATCGGTGCATTGGAGCTGAAGGAGAGAGTATCTCGCTTGGCGGCGAACTCGGAAGAAATACAGGCGCTAAGAAAGTCCATTGCGGAAGTTTATGAAAAGCTTTACGAAGCGAAAGCAGGGCTGGAGCTTTCCGCGGAAGAGCTTCGTTATGTTCAAAAAAATGAGGGAAATGTTGCTGCAGCAAAATTTATGGCCGATACGGTTAAAGACTCCACGGTTGCTATGGCGACAAGCATGAAAGACTCCACGGTTGCTATGGCGACAAGCATGAAGGACTCCACGGTTGCTATGGCGACAAGCATGAAGGATTCCACGGTTGCTATGGCAAACAGTGTAAAGGAATCTACAGTTGCCATGGCAGGAACGGTAAAGGATTCCGTTACGGCTGTAGCTAATACTGTGATGGATAAATCACCTTTCCAAAAGAAAAATTGGGAAGCCTTGGAAGAAGATAGAGCGCGAATGGAAGAAAGGCTTGCTGTTTTGGAGGATGGAGGAAATGCTCACAGCGGAAAGATGCATTGGTGGATCAAAACCATGCTTAGAAATAATCCGGAGGCGGTTTCCGGAGATAAAGGCTTTGAAGATCTTAAGTCTGCAGCCCTAAAGCCCTTAAAAGAAAAGAAGAGAGACAGTCTTCTTTAGGAGGAAAGAATGGTATTAGCGAAGAGCATGGAAGGTCTCATGGAGGGCAATTCCGTTATTCGGAAGATGTTTGAACTGGGACAGGAAATGGCGGAGAAATACGGCAAGGAACAGGTTTATGATTTCAGCTTGGGAAATCCTGTTGCGGCGGTTCCCTATGAAGTAAAAAATGCGATTATCAGCCTTTTGGAAAATCAAGATTCCCATGAAATACACGGCTATATGAAGAATGCCGGTTTTGATGATGTAAGAGCCGCTGTAGCGGAGCATCTGCAAAAACGCTTTGCAGTAGAGTACACAAAGGATAATATTCTTCTCTGTTCCGGGGCGGCAGGGGGGTTAAACATCTTGATGCGTTGTCTTTTAGACGAGGAGGACGAGGTCCTCTCTTTTGCTCCGTATTTTACGGAATATAAGTCCTATGTATCGCATTATAAAGCTAAGCTTACCGTTATTCCGATGAAGGAGAATGACTTCTCTTTAAATATTGAAGAGGCGGAGCGGCAAATCAGAAGAAGAACAAAAGCGCTTATTTTGAATAATCCCAACAATCCCAGCGGTATGATTTACAGCGAGGAGGACCTTCAGGCCTTGGCTGAGATGCTGAAAGAGGCAGAGGAAAGAGTCGGACATCCGATATATCTGATTTGTGATGAGCCTTACAGGGAGCTGGCATATGATGGAAGAGAGGTCCTCTTTATGCCAAAGCTCTATGCGAACAGTATTTATCTCTACTCCTTTTCAAAAACCCTGTCTATTCCGGGAGAACGCATAGGCTACCTTGCGATTTCAGACTCTGTATCGGAGGGAAGACTCTTGATGCAGGCGGCAGTCATAGCAGGAAGAACACTCGGTTTTGTTAATGCTCCTTCTCTTTTCCAAAAGGTAATCGGACAATGTTTGGATGTGAAAATAGATCTGGGCTTCTATGATAGAAACAGAAGACTCCTTTATACGGAGCTTACGGATATGGGATTTTACTGTGTTCCGCCACAGGGGGCATTTTACCTCCTTGTAAAATCGCCTTTGGAAGATACGGAAGCTTTTATGAGACTTGCAGAAGAAGAGCATATCATTATGGTACCGACAGACAGCTTCGGGCTTCCCGGATACTTTAGAATTGCTTACTGCGTTCCTTATGAGCAAATAGAAGCCTCGCTTTCGGCTTTTCGTACTCTTGCGGAAAAATGCAGGGAACTGTCGTCTTAGCAGGCTGATTTTCAAAAACAAAAAAAGCAAGGTGTTTACCTTGCTTTTTTTGCTATCATTTTGAAGGGGGGGCTCCGAAACCAATTTTATCAGGAGAAGGCTCCGGAGCTGAGTATGAAAAGCTTTTTTGTAGTTACATCTTATGTAACTGTGTATAGGATACCGCCCTTCTGTGAAGAAAATATGTTTTATGACTTAAAGAAAAATAAAAAATATAAAGAAAAGCTTTACGAAGTTAAATAATATCTTAAACCACCGGCTGGAATTTCTTTCTCTTTAGATATTTTCCGCAATTCTCTTTTAGAACTTTGCCTTCTTTTGCTACAAGCTCTCCTCTTAAGAAGACTTCTTCCACCACACCCTGTACTTCCAGGCCTTCTAAAGGCGCATAATCGGAACGGGAAACCTGTGTTTCCTTCGTAATCCGCTTCTTTCTGTTTGGATTGATTAAGACGATATCAGCATCGGAGCCTTCTCTTAGAACTCCCTTTTCCGGATACATACCGTAGAGCTTTGCCGGATTTTCAGAAAGAAGAGCACACATTCTTTCCTTTGTAATCCGTCCTTTTATCACACCTTCCGAGAAAATGACCTCAGCTCTGGTTTCTACACCGGGCATTCCACCGGGGATTTTTCGGAAATCATCCTTCCCCAAGTTTTTTTGCTCCAAGGTAAAAGAGCAGTGGTCAGTACAGACGGTTTGAATTTCACCATCGGCAAGAGCTTTCCATAAGGCTTCCTGATCGGATTTCTTTCTAAGTGGCGGTGCAATGACATAGCGGGCAGAAGTCTCGAAATCAGACTTATAGAGATCTTCGGTCATGGTAAGGTACTGGGGACAGGTCTCGGCAAAAACGGTCTGCCCTCTTTTTCTTGCCTCTCTAATTTCATTTAATCCCTTTTCACAGGTAAGGTGAACATCAATAATCGGGGTATCCACTACATTGGCAATGTAAAGCATACGGTTAATGGCTTCAGCTTCCGCATCATCGGGCCTTGAGAGGTAATGAGAAGAAACCTTTACTTTCGTTTTTGGGTCGGAAAGCAGCTCTTTTTGCAAAGCGGCAATCATTCCCGTATTTTCGCAATGGACACCGGTAATACCGCCTACCCTTTTCAGTTCCTCCAGGATTTCAAACATTTCTTCATCATCTACTTGGATATCGTAGGTCATATAGATCTTGAAGGTGCTTAAACCCTCCTCCATCATTTTCTGACATTCTTTTTTACTGTTTTCATTCCAGTCACTGATGGACATGTGGAAACCATAGTCACAGGATGCTCCTTTTTCCGCCTTTTTCTGCCAGTTACGGAAGCCCTCCATAAGACTTTCTCCCTTGTACTGGGTTCCAAAGTCCACAATACTGGTCGTCCCTCCGGATATAGCAGCCCTTGTACCGGAAGGGAAATCGTCACAGGTTACCGTTCCTGCTACATGCAGCTCAAAATGAGTATGACAGTCAATAAAACCGGGGAAAAGTAACTTTCCTTCCGCATTTATTCGATCAGGAGCTTTCGATAGGCTATTTAGAAATGCCTGCTCTTCCTCCTGCTCCGATTCCTTGAAAATTTTTTTGATTTTTTCTCCTTCTATATAGAGATTCCCTCTGAAGCTCTTTTCGGGGCGGACAATCGTCCCATTTTCAATACAAAGCATAATGCCTCCTTTATTAAAGCTGATAAATTCCCTGTTTTTATCAGTATAACATGCCTTAATCGAAGGTACAGAGGCTTTTCCTAAAAAAATCCATTTGAAAGTATTTTAACTGCGAAAGAGAAAAGGGAGAACGGAAATAGAAAACAGTTATTTATTAAAGGATAGGGAAAAGTAGTTTAGCCGGAAAAGGAAAATGCTTCAGGGATAGAAATTGTGCTGGACAAAGTTAGTATTGTCTAATATAATCTGCTCTATAGTTAGTTAATTAAAACTAACCAAGGAGACTTAAGTATGATTCAAAAAGATTTTTTCTTCAAAAAAACAGTGGAAGATTCTGTTAAAG
>CAUTEL010000070.1:0-7722 GCA_963537185.1 uncultured Oribacterium sp.
ATACAAAATATTGTGTCTTTAGCTAAAAAACCTTTGCATTATGACTAATAATCGGTGATTTTCACACAAAAGCATAGAATGTCTACATTGTTGCCGAAAGGGGGAGAATATAAACTTGGACTAACACGGTAAGTTGACTAATTTACTTTTTATTTATCTAAGGAGGTATGTAGCTATGAAAAAATGGAAAAAAGTGATTGCGTCCGTTCTGGTTTTGTCCATGCTTGGCTTGGCAACTGCATGTGGCGGAAGTAAGGGCGCGGCAAGCAGCGGAGGAGGAAATTCATCGTCCAGCGTGGCAATGGCTCTTCCGGGACTTATTACAGACGAGGCTTTCAATCAGTTTACCTATGAAGGAATGAAGAAAGCTGCAGATGAAGGCGGGTTTAAGTGCGTGTATAAGGAGAGTGTTTCTCAGGATGAGCAGGTGGAGATTCTTCGTCAGTTCGCACAGTCCGGCTATTCTATCGTAATCGGTAACGGAGGACAGTTTGGTGAGTCTCTTGCAACAGTGGCAAAAGAGTTCCCGGACACCAAGTTTGTCTTTGCGGTAGGAACGGAGACCTATGATCTTCCGAACCTTACTGCGGCAACCATCAGCTATGGCGAGGCAGGCTTTATTGCAGGTGTTCTTGCAGGCTTAACTACAAAGAGTAACAAAGTGGCTTTCATTACCGGTGAGTTTTACGATCCGCACAGACAGATGGAGGCCGGCTTTAACAAGGGTGTTGCTTATGTAAATCCGGATATCCAGACCACTTCCGTTACTACAGGTGACTGGGCTGATACCGTTAAGGCTCGTGAGGCAAGTCTTGCCCTCATTTCTCAGGGCTACGATGTTCTCTTCCCCTGCCTTGATGCTGCAGGAGCAGGTGTTGCAGCGGCTGCACAGGATTCTGAAGGAGTGAAGATTATCGGTTCCGTTGCTGACTATGCAAAGGATTATGGCGCAGAAGATGTAACAATCGGCAGTGTGGTTTACGCTTGGAATACACTGGGTTACCTAGCTGCAAAAGGTGAGCTGAACGATGGCGGCTCTCATGTTATCGGCTTGAACGAAGGCGGAATCACTCCGGTTCTTAATGCGGATCTTGGAGAAGGAAAAGCTGCCTATGAAAAGGCTCTTGAAGAGCTTAAGGCAGGAAAAATCAGTCTGAACTAGTTCTTGGTTCTTGCGAATGTTTCGTGCAAAACGCAGAGCATTTCGTTGATTCCAATTCATAACGAGTATCGCTCGCAAAGCGTGCAGTAACTCGTCTTGTTATTCGGTACAAAGGTCTATGGGAGACCATAGACCTTTGTATATAGCCGGAATGGAGAAAAAATTTATGGAAGAAAACAGATATGCGCTAGAGATGCAAGATATAACGGTCGAATTTCCGGGCGTAATAGCAAACGATCATGTAAGTATCGAGTTAAAGAAGGGTGAAGTTCTCGGACTTCTTGGAGAGAACGGAGCGGGAAAGACGACGCTCATGAATGTTCTTTACGGTTTGTATCCGCCAAGTTCCGGTAAGATTTTACTGGACGGAGAAGAAGTGAAGATCGGTACTCCGATGGAAGCGATTGAAAAAGGAATCGGAATGGTGCATCAGCACTTTAAGCTTGTTGATACATTATCCGTCATTGAAAATGTGGTTCTCGGTCTGTCTGACGGAAAGCAGGTTCTTAATTTGGAACCGGCTAAGAAGAGACTGAAGGAGCTTTGCGACGAGTATGAGTTGTATGTTGATCCGGATGAATTGATTTGGCGACTTCCGGTAGGAAAACAGCAGTGGGTTGAAATTCTAAAGGCTTTATACAGAGACTGTAAGGTTCTGGTTTTGGATGAGCCGACTGCGGTTTTGACACCGTCAGAGAGCGACCAGCTCTGCAGAGCGATAAGCCACATTACCGAACAGGGAAAATCGGTTATTTTTATCAGTCATAAGCTTCGTGAAGTGATTGAAATCACGGACAGGGTTACGGTTATTCGTGACGGAAAATATATTGGCACAATCAACACTTCCGATGCCAATGAAGTGATACTTGCGGATATGATGGTGGGGCGTCCGGTACAGATTGTTCGAAAAGAGCGTCCTATGTTTGAAAATAAAAAAGCGGTTTTGGAACTTAAAAATGTCTGTGCAAATGATGACAGAGGCGTTCCGGCTCTGAAGAATTTCAATCTGACGGTTCATTCGGGAGAGATAGTAGGGGTTGCAGGAGTTGACGGAAACGGACAGCGTGAGCTTGCGGAATGCATTGCGGGCTTAAGGAAGACGACAGCCGGCTCCATTTCCATTGACGGAAAACCTGTTACCAAGGTTATTGCGGATCCGTCCGTTCTGGGATATATCCCGGAGGACAGACAAAAGACGGGATTGGTTCTTGATTTTTCCATTGCGGAAAATCTAATCATGAAGGACTATTCTAACGAACCTTTCAGTAAGAAGGGAATTCTGGACCGTGCCGCAATTAAGAAAAATGCTCGTGATTTAATAAAAAAATACAGGGTGAAGACGCCTTCGGAGCAAGTGAAGGTGAGAAACCTTTCCGGAGGAAACCAGCAGAAGGTGGTTATTGCAAGAGAGCTGGATCCGGAACCTATTATCGATGTAGCTGCTCATCCGACCAGAGGTCTTGACCTCGGTGCGGTTGTAGGAGTGCATGACACGCTTCTTAAGGAGCGTAACCGCGGAGCGGGAGTTCTCTTTATTTCCGGAGAATTGCAGGAGATTATGGCTGTCAGTGACAGAATCATCGTGCTTTTTGCCGGGGAAATCATGGGTGAGCTGGACGCTTCGGGAGTGGATCAGAATGTAATCGGTCAGATGATGCTCGGAAAGAAACAGGAGGTGAACTAAGTGAAGAAGAAAGCGATGAAAATAATCAAGCTTCCGTTTCTTGGTGATATGGCCATTTCTCTTGGGAGAACCCTTTTCGGCATTTTGCTTGGCTTGATTGCCAGTGCCATTTTGATTCGTATCAGCGGTGTGGATCCGTTCTTTGCGTACGGTGCACTGCTAAGAGGCGCTTTTGGAAGCCCTCAAGCTTTTTCCAATGTACTTGTTCGTTCTTCACCCCTTCTTCTCGGCGGTATTGCCGTTTCCATAGGTGTGAAAACGGGAGTGTGGAACACCGGTATTGAAGGCTATATGTATATCGGAGCTATAGGAGCTACGATTGTAGGAGTAAAGAATTTCGGAATCCCTCCTGTTTTGCATATTCTAATCTGCTTTACAGTGGCTGCAGTTTTTGCTGCCGCTTGGGGCGCAATTCCGGGATATCTTAAAGCATATCGAAATGTAAATGAAGTTACCTCTACGATTATGCTGAACTATGTGGCTATTTTCCTGACAAACTGGGCGGTTTCGAATGTGGCTTGGATAGCAGAGAAGGGGGCGTTTTACCCGATGTCACTTCCCTATGCCAAGGAGGCTTGTCTTCCTATATTAATGAGAGGGTCCAGCCTTCATCCCGGTCCCTTTATCGGTATTGCCGTTTGTCTTTTGTTCCACTTTATCATTAATCGTACTCCCTTCGGCTATCGTACCAGAATGCTTGGACAAAACCCCTTTGCTGCAAGATATGCGGGAGTGGATTCCAAGAGACAGATCATGATTATGATTATAGTGGGAGCGGTTATCGGCGGTGTTTCAGGCGCCATAGAAGTAATGGGCCTAAAGCAGAGGCTGTTTATGGAATTTGTAACCGGTGTGGGATATGAGAGTGTTGCAGTGGCTCTCCTTGCCGGCGGAAATGCAATCGGTGTTATCTTTGCGGCTCTTTTCTTTGCGGCTTTAAAAGCAGGAGGAGCAACCATGTCTATCGAGACAGGCGTAGCTTCTTCCATGAATTCTATCATCATTGCCCTTTGCATGCTCTTTGTTATCGGCGTAGGGGTAGTGGATGCCAGAAGAATGAAGAAAATCGTAGAGTCGGATAATGAGGACGAGGAAGAAAAGGATACTCCACAAGAAAAGGAGGAAGCGTAATGTCATTTTCAATTATTATTGACTGGCTACAAGCCACACTTCGATGGGGAGCACCACTTTTGATTGTGGGAATTGGAGAGGTTTTTGCGGAGAGATCGGGAATCATCAACATGGGGATTGAGGGAATTATGCTTTTTGGTGCTTTGTTCGGCATCATTGGAGCCTTCTATTTCCATAGTCTCTGGGTTGCGGTTCTCCTGACAATTGTTGTCGGAGCCCTTTTGGGACTCTTGGTTGCCTATCTTACTGTTTCCAGAAGAACAAACCATGTTGTTACGGGACTGATGATTAATATGATTTGTTTAGGCGCAACGGACTACATCTTCTCTTTAATGTCCGAGAGCCGTCAGAACAGAGCGGCAACATTCCCGATTATTTTCCCGAAGGCCCTGCGGAGTATTCCGGTTATCGGACCGCTGCTTTTCTCACAGCCAATCAGTACATGGATTGCTTTGATTCTTCCTTTTATAGCAGCTTTTGTAATGTACAGAACAAGGTGGGGACTCAATGTCAGAGCTATTGGCGATAATCCCAAGGCTTGCGCGACAGCGGGACTTTCCGTAATCAAGATTAAGTATCAGACGGTGATTTTAAGCGGGATTTTCGCTGCCCTTGGCGGATGTGTTCTGACTCTTGCAGAGGTGGGATATTTCTCCGCAGGCGGTATGTCCAACGGTCGAGGCTTTATCGTTATGGCTGCTTGTGTAGTGGGCGGTTGGGATCCTTTAAGAACGGCACTGGTATGCATTCTCTTTGGTGCCGCCGATGCTGCGCAGCTCCGTTTGCAAACGGTGCAAACACCGGTACCGTATCAATTTTTCCAAATGCTTCCCTACCTCATTACAGTAGTATCTTTGACTCTGATGGTTAAGAAATCACGCGTACCCAAGACATGGGGTGCAGCTTATGATCCGAAGGATGTTTAGAGAGGTGTTACGATGAAATCATTACTTATTAAGAACGGAACCGTAGTAAACGGTGGAGGAATGACGGAATCGGATATTTTACTTCGTGACGGTAAGATTGTTGAAATTTCGGAACGGGGGAAAATAGAAGATCCGGAGGCTTCTTTAGCGGAGGTTTACGACGCTCAGGGAAAATGGGTTCTCCCCGGACTGGTGGAGCCGCATATGCATATTGCGGCGCCGCTGGGCGGAATCATCGATATTATGGATTTTAAGACGGCAAGTAAGGTTGCGGCATACGGTGGAGTGACCAGCTTTATGGATTTTTCTTCGACACTACCCGGAATGAGCATCCGAACTGCAGTTCGGGAGAGATTGAAAGAAATGTCTGAAGGCAAACAGGATTATTCTTGTCATGCGAAAGTAGTAAGTCTTGTTTCACCTATGACTTCGGCAAGACTTGCCATGGCCAATGCAGAGCTTTTTGATGCAAAAAGAAAGAGAGAGGCTTTGGCACTGGAGAAGGCCTCTTCGGAAGAGATGGAGAAAATCAATGCCGAGTGCGCAAGGCTTTCCGAAAATGCAGAGCAGATGGCTTCTCTTGCACAGGCGGAGATTGATGCACGAATTGATGAAATTCCCAAGCTTGTGCGTGAAGATAAGATTCCGACCTTTAAGCTTTTTATGACCTATCGCAAGGCCCATGTCATGATTGATGATACGGATATGTTAAAGGTTATGAAGAAGATTACGGAGGCGGGGGGCAGAGTGGGCTTCCACGCGGAAAGTAATCCGATTGCAGAGTTCAATGATGAACTATTTGCCAAGGAAGGAAGGCTCTCTCCAAAGGGCTTTTCGGAATCAAAGCCGAATATATGTGAAGCGGAGGCGGTTAATCGTGTCTTGACCTTTGCCAAGATGTTGAATGCAAAAATTTACTTTTTCCATATTACGACTAAGGAGTCGGTGGACCTAATCCGTAAAGCGAAAGCGCATGGAGTCGATGTTATTGCGGAGACTTGTACCCATTATTTAACCTTAAATAAGGATCGTTACGAAAATCCGGATACCGGACGCCTATATATGATGAGTCCTCCACTTCGCTCTCAGGAAGATAGCGAAGCGCTGTGGGAAGGAATATTGGACGGTACTATCAGTATTGTATCCAGTGACAACTGCTCCTTTTCGATAGAGCAGAAGACCGGCTCTGATGATTATCGTAAAATTATCAGCGGTACCTCCGGTCTGGGAGAACGCTTGGGACTGCTTCTTGGAGAGGGTGTGGCAAAAGGGCGAATCACTCTTCCGCAGCTGGTAAAGGTGGCTTGTGAAAATCCGGCAAAGGTTTTTGGGACCTATCCGAAGAAGGGCTGCTTACAGCCGGGAAGCGATGCAGATATTACGGTTATTGATCCCAAGCTATCTCATGAGCTGACCTGTGAAAATCTGCATTATCCGGAAAGTCTTACCTACTCGGTTTATAAGGGATTTTATTCTCAGGGCTGGCCTGTACTTGTACTTAGAAGGGGGGAATGTCTCCTTTCTGACGGACAGTTCAATGAAGAAGCTTCGAAGGGGGAATTTCTTAATCGGGTACTGTAAGCATCATTTATAAAATAGGCTAACAAGAAAGCAATCTATAGAAGGCAATTTATAGAAGGCCATTTATTGTTTATAAGAAGGAAGAACTTTGTAGGCTAAGCGAGGTCAAAATATGAAGCTTCTTATTATAAATCCGAATACTTCCGAAGCGATGACGGAGGACATTCGAAAAACGGTACTTGCAATAAAAAATCCGGAAATAGAAATAGAGCTTATCCATCCTGATTTCGGCGCTGAATCTTTAGAGTCATTTTACGATTATACTCTTGCAAGCTTCGGAATGATTAGAAGTTTAAAAAAACATGAAAAGGACTATGACGGAATTCTAATAGCTTGTTTCGGAGATCCCGGATTATATGCAATCGAAGAAATCTCGGATTGTCCTGTGGTAGGGATAGCGGAGGCTTCAATCTGTATTGCTAATCTTCTCGGCGCTAAGTTCTCTATTCTTGCCGCGTCGGAAAAAGCGACACCGATGATGGACAACATGGTTGCCACCTATGGAATGCAAGCGAGGTCTGCAGGCTCTATAGCTATTAATATGAGCGTGCTTGATGTAGAGCGGAACAAAGAACAGGCTGTTGAAAAACTGGTCAATGTCGGACGAATTGTCAAAGAGCGCGGTGCAGAAGTGCTTATTCTGGGGTGTGCCGGCATGACGGGGATTTCGGACGCCGTGGAAAAAAAACTGGGAATTCGGGTGTTGGATCCGGTTCTTGTCGGCTATTCCGTTTTGGAAATGTTGGTTACAAAAAACATTCCCATAGGAAAATCAGGGCTTTTGTCTACTCCTACTCCTAAGGAAATTTTAAATGAACAGCTACTTACTATGGATTAATACATGAAAAATTGGACACAAATACCGCCTGTCTTTAATAGACAGGCGTTATTTGGTTAATAAAGAAGCATTGTTTACAGAGGAGAGAATGTCTCACTTATAAAGGAAGAACTTCAAAAGTTTGAAATTGGTTTTGGTCTTATAAAAAAACATAGAAAAAATAAAAAAAATCTGCTTGACAGTAAATTGCCCTAGTGCTAAGATACACAAGCTGTCGCTCCAAGCGAGAGGCAGAGGGAAAGACTTTTCATCAGAAAAGTCGTCCCGTACCGACCACAGCCCGAAGGGATGTGCTTTGCGAAGCAAAGTTTGTTTCAGTCATCCAATACTGAAACAAAGTCCAATAGTACCTTGAAAATCAAAGATCGAATAATACACAGACCCTGAAGATTCTAAAGAA
>CAUTEL010000071.1:0-7660 GCA_963537185.1 uncultured Oribacterium sp.
TGTTTATAGTATAGATGGTCGTAGCAAATAATGCTGCATGATGTGAAGTAAAACTGTATAAATACCGGATACCGTATTTTTCCGAGAACGATACTTTCTAAGAAAGAAATATTGCACGCTCTGTGTTTGATACTCCCTAAGAATAAAAAAGAGGGAAAAATCCCCCTTTTTTATCGTATTCGTATTACTCTACTTCGTTAGTTTCTTTGTTTATTCTTCTGCCCCTTTTGCATCATCGTAAAGATGGCAGTATACGATATGTCCGTTCCCCATGTCCTTCTTTTCCGGAGCCTTAGTCTTACAGATTTCCATGCACTCCTTACAGCGCGTATGGAACTTACAGCCCGATGGCGGATTTGCCGGAGACGGGATGCTTCCTTCCAAAATGATACGGCTCATTTTTGCCTCGGGATCCGGGATTGGAATCGCCGAAAATAGTGCCTTAGTGTAGGGGTGAAGCGGATTGGCAAATAGGTCCTTCGTATCTCCGAACTCTACAATATTTCCAAGATACATAACACCGACCGTATCGGAAATATGCTCTACTACAGAAAGATCGTGCGAGATAAAGAGATAAGTCAGTTTGAACTTCTCCTGTAAATCCTCCAGAAGATTAATTACCTGTGCCTGAATAGATACATCAAGAGCGGAAACAGGCTCATCACATACTACAAATTCCGGATTTAAAGCCAACGCTCTTGCAATACAGATTCTTTGTCTCTGTCCGCCGGAGAACTCATGCGGGTACCGCCCCTTATGGAAAGGCTGAAGTCCACATTCATCCATAATCTTATCAATATAGTCTTCGTATTCATTCATCGGAACGAGCTTGTGTTCCTTTACCGCCTCTCCGATAATCTCTCCGACAGGAAGACGGGGAGAGAGTGAAGAGAACGGATCTTGGAAGATGATCTGCATCTTGGTTCGCATCTCATTCATCTCATTCTTCGGAATATCGTAAACCTCTCTTCCGTTAAAGAGAACCTGGCCTGCTGTTTTTTCCCCGCCGAGACGCAATATCGCTCTGCCGGTGGTGGTTTTTCCGCAGCCGGACTCTCCTACGAGTCCCATCGTAGTTCCTCTCTTGATATGGAAGGAGATTCCGTCAATAGCCTTTACATGGCCCACAACGGTATTGAAGAATCCACCCTTAATCGGAAAATACTTTTTTAATCCGTTTACTTCCAGAATATTCTCTTCGTTATGAATAATAGGCGTGAAGTCTTTCATTTCGCTTTTTTCCATCATTTCCTCGATTTCTTCTTTATATTTCTCTACAAATGAATCTACATTACGCTGAAAGTCACATGCATGAAATATGCTTTGTTTTCGCTTTCTTATACATGGTTTCTTTACAGTGTACCTTTGATTCAAGCTTCTACATTATTTATCTTTCTTGTTTTCATCATAGAGATAACAGCTGACTCTGTGTGTTTCGGATAACCATACCTCGCCCGGATACAATCCGTCGCAACAAGGCTTCCGTTTGTCACAACGATCTCGGAAATAGCAATAGTTCGGCATATTAATCGGATTAGGAACCTTACCGGGAATGGAATAAAGCTTATCCACTTCTTTTCCCACTACCGGCTTTGATGCCATAAGACCTATGGTATAGGGGTGCGCCGGATTGGCAAAGATTTCCTTTGCCGTTCCGGCTTCCACTACTCGTCCGGAGTACATAACCACCACATAGTCCGCCATCTCCGCAATGACACCGAGGTCATGGGTAATCAGCATAATAGAAGAATTAATCTTATCCTTTAAGCCCCTTAAGAGGTCTAAAATCTGCGCCTGAATCGTCACATCAAGTGCTGTAGTCGGTTCATCAGCAATAATCAGCTTCGGGTTACAAGCGAGTGCCATTGCAATCATGACACGCTGTCTCATACCTCCGGAAAGCTCATGAGGATACATATTGTAGACACCCTCACTGTTTGCGATACCAACCATTTCCAAAAGCTCTATCGTTCTTTTCTTAATATCTTCCTTGGTTTTGTATTCATTTTCATGGAAGAAGAGCACCTCATCTACCTGGTCTCCGATTTTAAAAACCGGATTTAAGGAAGTCATCGGCTCCTGGAAAATCATGGACATGAAGTTTCCGCGGAGGTGCTGCATGATATGCTCCGGAGTCTTGGTTATTTCATAAACCTTTTCTCCCGTGTTTAAGCGAATGGAGCCTTCCACAACCTGACCTTGCGGACGCTGCAAAAGCTGCATGAGGGAAAGGCTGGTTACAGACTTACCGCAGCCCGACTCTCCTACTACACCGACTGTTTTTCCCAAAGGAACATCAAAGCTTACGGAGTCCACACTCTTTACGGTTCCCGCATCGGTAAAGAAGAAGGTATGGAGATTTTCAAACTCCACCGCATTTTCCGGATTCTTCATTTCCGTAAGGTATTCACTCTCCGGAACATTTCTTCGCGTACGCTTCTTTTCCAGCTTGGATGTAATTGCTTTATTTTCTTTCGATATCCTCCGCGATTCTTTCGCGGAAAGATAACCGTCATTTCTTGCCATAGTTTTTTCCTCGATTCTATCGTTTCATCTTCGGGTCAAAGGCATCTCTTAAGCCATCGCCCACCAAGTTGAATGCAAGTACCGTTAAGAGTAAGCAAACTCCGGCTGGAACCCAAATAAATAGATAGTTACTTAATACATAAGTATTGTTTACATCGTTAATGATGTTACCCCAGGAAGCAAAGGGGAACTTTACACCGAGTCCTAAGAAAGACAGAACCGCCTCAGTCAAGATTACACTGCCAAGACTCATGGTACAGGTTACGATGAGCTGCGGAATAACATTTGGGAGAAGGTGTCTGAAAATTCTATGTATCGGCTTGATTCCGGTTGCTTCCGTCGCGGTCATAAACTCCTGCTCACGAAGTGTCAAAATCTGTCCGCGGACAAGTCTTGTGATAGAAGGCCAGCCGAAGAATCCCAGAATCAACATCAGATAAAACATTCGAAGCTTTGGATCCACACGCATCGCATCCATTGCTGCACCGATGATGATATAGATAGGAATAGTCGGAATGCAATAGAAAACATCCACAACTCTCATAATCAAATTATCAACCCATCCGCCGAAATATCCGGAAATTCCTCCCATAAACATACCGATTAGGGTCTCAATGATCACTACGACAAAACCGATATAAAGAGAAACTCTTCCGCCGTACATCAGTCTGGTCAGCATATCCATACCGTTATGATCGGTTCCGAGAGGGTGCGCCTTGTTCGGTGCGGAATAGGTGTCATAGACCATCTGTTCTCTGGTCTGCTTGATATTGTAAGCCTTGGAAGGAGCATCGTACTCGATACTGTAAATCGATTCCTTGCCATCCGCATCCATAAAAGTAAAACTCTTACTGTCTGCCTGAATTTCTGACATCAGCTTTTCCTTGAACTCTTCCGATAATTGAACATCGCTCATAATTGTATTGATGACGAATCGACCTGCCGTTGCATATTCTTTGCCGTCCTTTTCTACGATTCCGTCCTCGGAAATGGTATAGTTTGCACCGTCCAGGCTAAAAGAAGATTCCTTATTGCTGTATGCCTTTAAGATATTTAACTGCTCGACAAAGCTCGGTGTCTCCGCAGCGCTTGCTGTCACCAAATCGATAGCGGCAAAGGCAACGGGATCCGTGCTTCCTTTTGCATAAATAATATAGAAGTCTTTTCCGGCTTCTTCATAGCTAAATTCTTTATCCCCGGCCTTAAACTCGGTCTGCTTCTTTCCTTTTGCCAAGACAAACTGCGCCTGTGCCAATGCAGGGAAGGCGTCCTTTTCCGCCTGCTGATAACGAAGCTCCGTATTTACCTTGACGCCGGCATACTTCTGACTCTGCACATCCTTACGATAGAAGAGCTGGTCCTCTCCATAAGGAGAAAGCATTCCTCCCAAAAAGGAAAATAAAAACATAGCCAATAACACCAGCATTCCCAGTACGGCAATTCTGTTTCTAAAGAATCGCTTTGCTACCATGGCTCCGGGAGACAAGGTTTTCACACGACGATCGTCATTTAGGGAGTATTCTGATTTTGTCTTTTTACTTTCCGTAGCAGATTCTTCCGTTATTTGCTCTACTACAGCATCTTCTACTGTGTTTTTTTCCATTTCAGACATCTTTCCCTCCCTTCCTATGCAATACGAACGCGGGGATCAACTACCGCGTATAAAATATCCGTGATTAAGTTACCGACTAAGGTCAATGCCGCAATAAATACCAAGTAGAACATGGAAAACGGAATGTCTCCGGAAACCATGGCCTGATACGAGGTGTATCCGATACCGGGTATGGAGAATAGCTGCTCCGTAATCATAGCACCGGAAAAAAGTGCAGGAAGGGAGGTTCCCCAGATGGTTACCAAGGTAATCAAAGTATTACGGAAAGCATGGTGATAAATGACACGACGCTCGGAAAGTCCCTTTGCACGTGCGGTACGAATATAGTCGGAGCTTAAAACCTCCAGCATATTGGTTCTGATATATCGCATATACGCACCGATGCTGGCAATCAGCAAGGTGATGATCGGAAGCACCAAGTGCATGGCCATATCCATTCTCTGTCCCATAGGGGAGAGGAAGTCATAATTTCTGCCCACAAGACCGTTTAGGTCAAACCAGCCCAGCTTGACGGAAAAAATAAGCTTAAGCAGGGATGCTGTAAAGAAGGTGGGTAGAGAAATTCCTGCCAAGGCAACAATAGAAATAGCATTGTCCGATGCGGAATACTGCTTGGTAGCCGCAATGATTCCGAGAGGAATCGAAATAAGCATTTCCAGGACCATTACAACGAGTCCCATCCAGAAGGAAATACCCACAACCTCTAAAAATTTCTGTGTTACCGGTACGGTATACTTCCAGCTGTCTCCAAAGTCTCCGCGGATAGCCTTGGAAAGCCACGCAAAGAAGCCCGGAACAATCCCCTTATCCATTCCATAGGTTGCTTCGAGCTGTTTCATCCATTCCTCAAAGGTCTTGGAACCGGGCTGCTGAGACTTCTGCAGGGCAATCTGTTCCAGATAAGAGGTGGGAAGACTTCTCATCAAAATATAAAGTAAAAAGGCCACGATGAATAAAATCAACACAGACCATAATAATCGTTTGATAATATACTTTTTCACTACAAACCTGCTCTTCCAAATGGGCGGTAAATCTCCCGCATTTTATCCGCTTAGTATCGGGAAAAACCGCATTCCCTATATCTCAGGAACGCGGTTAAACCCCGAAACATGATTCTCGGACTAGACTCCGCTACTTTTACTTCGCCAGCTGATAGTTCTGAATCTCTGCAAACCATCTATAGAAAGAAGTCATATCCGGTGTAATGGTATCGATATTGATTCTCTCAGAGGAGAAAGTAGTTACTTCCTGTCTCTGGTAGATGGGAACTTCACATGCCCAATCTACAATATCATTCAAGCAAGCCTTGTACATGGTCTTACGATACTCCTGATCGGTAGACTCTCTTGCCTGCAGAATCATTTCATCGAGCTTCGGATCTTCAATCTGATACATATAGTTGGAACCGCCCGGTGCTTTTCCGCCGTTTGCAATGTCAGAATAGTAAACCTGGAACATATCGGGGTCCGGAGTTGAATTCCAAGCTGCACACCACATCTCTGCCTGCTTAGCCTGTAACTTATTCCATAATTCGGAAGTGTTGGAAAGGTCGTTTACCGTTAAGGTCATGCCGATATCGGCAAGAGCCTTCTTTGCTTCTGTCAAAATCATGAAGGAAGGATGGTCACCATTTCCGCCTCCGCCGATCATAACCTCATAATCCATCTTTGCGCCTGCCGGTGCTGCGGTAATCTTACCGTTCTCTACAGTATAGCCTGCAGCCTCGAAGAAACCGAGTGCAGCCTGCTTCGCTGCTGCGTACTTATCTTCATCCTTCATGTCGGAAGTATAAATCGGATTTCCCTGTGCGTCCTTGGAGAATGCGATTTCATAGCCGTCATCGGTAGGCTGTGGAGCCGCCCAGGAGGTATTGGAAATCGGATAGTTGATTACACTTGCTCTGTCTCCGTAGTAGGTACTGATAGCAAGGTCACGATATGCTGCAAAAATGGTTGCAAAAGCGCGACGAAGATTCTTCGAAGCATCACTTCCCGGCTCTTTGTTTACGGAAACATTGTGTGTGTTGATACCGATATAGCCGTATCCTAAAGCGTCTACCGATACAGTATGAATCTTATCGCCGGAGAGCTCTCCGTTGCTGTTTGCCTTCTTGATTGCATCCGCAACTTCAGTAGTGAAGGAAGGAGTCGCAATATCAACGGTGCCTGCCAGGATAGAGTTCAGTCTGTCGGCTTCTGTTACATAGTTTACTCTTAAATTCTTCACCTTCGGTGCGCCGTCATAGTAGTTTTCGTTTGCCGTGAAGGAAATGACACCGTTCTCATACTTTTCGAAAACATAGAATCCTGCACCGAGCGGCTTGGAAATCTTCTCTCTCATCATGGAAAGATCACCCTTCGGGAAACCGAACTGGTTCTTTTCCACATCAAACTGCGCCTTATCTCCATAGTAGTGAAGGGGAGCTACGTTAATGCTCAACTGATAAATCATCTGTGCATCCACTTTTGTTGCGATAACACGGAGCGTGTTCTCTCCGGTCTTCTGGATACCGCTGATGTTCGGAGCGGACTCACCGGTCTCTACACCGACAGCATATTCCTTGTAGCTCGGCATAAGATCGGGAAACTGTGTTCCGGCACTCTCTGCCGCACTCATCTTCGTTACGCTGCCGTCATACTTTGCCAGCATAGCAGTGAAGAAATCCATAGCCGTAGCATCTTCCTTTAAACCCTCATAGCCGTAGTTTGCCGCACAAGCCGCGATGGAATCACCTTCCTTGTTTAAGCCGTTTCCTACACAGAGGTCCACGATTTCCTTTACAAAAGCGTCAACTGCAGTCTTATACTCTGTCCAGAAGGTCTTCTGCTGCTCTTCCGTCCACTTGGAGAAGTCGGTATTCTCCTCTCCTGCCGCTACCAAAAGATTAAAGAGTGTATCGACACCGCTTCTGTACTCGTTCATCCCCTGAATCGGTAAAGAGAAGAAGGATGCGTTTCCGTCATAAGTGGGGTCTGCAAATACATACATGGAGAAAATAACATCATCCACGGTAAGCGGCTCTCCGTCGGAGAACTTTACACCGTCCTTCATTGTGAAATCATAGTATACGGTTCCGTCACTGTTCTCGGTTACCGTAAGGTCGGAAATTCCCTTATAGTTATATTCCTTTCCGTTGTACTCTCTGGTCTCTCCCTCGATCCCCTTGTAAACCATAGAACCGTTTCTGTCTATAGTAAGTAGACCGACACTGATAAGGTCGGAAATGGTCTGGTCCGGAACCGTGTCCGCAAAGAACGGAGAGAATTTCGCATTGAAATCATCCGAAGCGAACACCATGGCACCGGAAGCATCGGCTTTCGTATCTCCGGTCTTCTCCTGACCCGTCTTCTGATCATCTGCCTTCTTCTCGGCTGTACCCTGGGAACAGCTTGCAAGAAGTGAAGTTGCCATCACTGCCGCAAGCAGGGAAGCGATGACTTTTTTTCTCATTTTCATAGTACAATCTCCCTTCTGTAAATGAAATATTTGGTTCATTATAAAGTAAAAATAACTATTTCACAA
>CAUTEL010000072.1:0-7630 GCA_963537185.1 uncultured Oribacterium sp.
TCACGAAGCTGATTGATGAAAATCAGTATACAGTTGGACTTCGAAATAATGGCTGTCAATTTTCTCAGTGCCATGGACATCAGTCTTGCCTGTAGGCCCACATGACTGTCCCCCATTTCACCGTCAATTTCCGCCTTCGGTACCAGTGCCGCAACGGAGTCTACAACCAAAATATCCATCGCACCGGAACGAACCATGGTTTCCGCAATATCAAGAGCCTGCTCTCCGGAGTCCGGCTGAGAAACATAGAGATTATCAATATCCACTCCGATCGCCTGCGCATAGCGGGGATCCAAAGCATGCTCCGCATCAATAAACGCAGCAATTCCGCCTCTCTTCTGTACCTCTGCCACGGCATGCAAAGCCAGTGTAGTTTTTCCGGAAGACTCCGGTCCGTAGATTTCTATAATTCTTCCTCTGGGGAAACCGCCTGCACCGAGTGCAATATCCACGGAAAGGGAGCCTGTAGGCACAACTTCAATATCCTTATTGACTCCGGCGTCCCCCAATTTCATAATGGATCCTTTTCCGCAGTCCTTCTCTATCTTTGTCAAAGCGGCATCCAGTGCCTTTAGCTTTTCCTCATGATCAACTAATGCCACAACCGGGGCTTTACTTACTTTATTTGCCATATTTTCTCCTTTTAAACAAATATAATTACAAACCGGATTTCTATTTCTATTTTCACCCTGATCATCTCTCAGAGTTCTGACATCTGGAATTATATCACAGAACATACTTTCTTTCTATACTCCATATTCGGATATGGTTTACTTCCATTTTTTTACTTATTAAGCCTCAAGTCTGATTCCATATCAAGGAATAAAAGTGAATCATATGTCAAGGATGTAAAGCGAATCATGTATAAAAAAATAGGTAAATACAAAAACAGAGCTACGAAAAAGGCTTGAGTGCATTACTCCAATTGTCAGGCAAAAACCCAAAAATCGGAAAGCACATCAAATCTCCTCTTTCATAGCTCTGGCTTACTGTAAAGCTAATCGGCAAAAGGGATAACAACTACATTTGTAGGAAAAGTCAGAACCATTTCGCCTTTATTCCCTTTTAGGAATAATCCGTTTCAACAATGCTTTTGTTCGAAACAGTTTATTTCTTCTTACGATAGAAGGTTCCTTCCAGCGGAAGCTTCGTTCTAAACTCATGGTCAAAGGCATAGTATGCGTTTGCAATGGCCGGAGCAATAGGAATACTTGCAATCTCTCCGATTCCCTTTGCGCCGTGTGCGAACGGGAGGGGGGTATCTTTTTCCACATAAATTGCATGGATATTCGGAATCTGGTTTGCGCGAAGAAGACCTAAGGTACCCAATTTTGCAGTAGGCACACAGTCCTTTAAGGGGAAGTCCTCGGTTAAGGCATAGCCCATTCCCATAAGTACACCACCCTCAATCTGTCCCTGAATGGATACGGGGTTCACAACCTTTCCGGAATCGTGTGCGGCGTACACATCCGTCACCTTTCCCTCATCATCCAAAAGAACGACATTGGTTGCAAAGGCATAAGCCACATGGGACTTCGGGTTAGGCAGATCCGCACCGAGCTTATCCGTCGGATCAAAGAACTCATAGAAATATTCTTTTCCGTTCAAGTCTTCCAGCTTTCCGCCTACTGCATCAAGATCCTTCTTTACCTCTACAGCAAGTCCTCTTACCGCTTCACCGGTAATAAGGGTTTGACGAGAACCGGAGGTCGTTCCGGAATCCGGAGAATCCTCGGTAGAGCCCTTGGAAATATAGAGCTTCTCCACCGAAAGTCCGGTTTCACTCTGTAACATCTGCATAAATACGGTTCGGCAGCCCTGTCCGATATCGGAAGCTGCAGTATAGACTCTAAGCTTACCGTCTACCACTTCGGCTCTTGCACGCCCCTTGTCCGGAAGTCCTACACCGACTCCGGAGTTCTTTAAAGCACAGGCGATACCCGCTCTTCCGGGATGAGCATCAAAAACATCCTTTACGGCAAGAAGGGTTTCCTTAAGAGCGGTGGAGGAGTCGGCAATCTGTCCGTTCGGCAGTACCTTTCCGGGCTCAATCGCATTACGGAAGCGAATCTCCCAAGGGCTGATTCCCACCATCTCCGCGAGTCTGTCAATCAGCATTTCCAAAGCATACTCACTTTGACAAACACCGAAGCCTCGGAAGGCTCCCGCAGGAGGATTATTGGTATAGTAACCGTATCCCACGATTTCCGTGTTCTGATAGGTATAAGGACCTACAGAGTGCGTACATGCTCTCTCTAAAACCGGTCCGCAAAGGGAAGCATAAGCTCCCGTATCAAAGTTGATTTCACAATCCAGTCCCTGGAAAATACCATTCTCATCACAAGCCAGAGTAAAGGTTCCTTCCATGGCATGGCGCTTCGGGTGGAAGTTAATGGATTCCTGACGGGAGAACTTTACCTTTACAGGCCTGTTCGCCTTCAAAGCCATAAGCACCGCAATATGCTGTACGGAAACATCTTCCTTACCGCCGAATCCGCCACCAATCAGCTTGTTCTCCACTACAATACGGGAGGGATCCCAGCCCATCATAATAGAGATTTCTTTTCTGGTATCGTATGCTCCTTGGTCGGAGGTATACACTTTTACACCGTCCTTATACGGGAAGGCAACAGCACACTCCGGCTCCATAAATGCATGCTCGGTAAAAGGAGTGGAGAAGCTGTCTGTCACGACATACTTCGCGTTAGCAATAGCCGTCTTTGCATCTCCGCGACTTACATGTCTTTGCTGACAGAGATTGCCGTTTGCATGTACCTTCGGTGCATTTTCCGCCTTGGCTTCACTGATACTTCTTACCGGCTCCAGTACTTCGTATTCTACCCTCACAAGCTTTTTAGCCGCTTCCAAAATAGAAGGAGTCTCCGCACAAATCAGGCAGAGTGCATCTCCCATACAGCGAGTAATATCACCCTCGGCAATCATAACATCCCAGTCCTGCTGAATATGTCCGACCTTGTTATTCGGTACATCTTCCGCCTTTAAGATGCAAAGTACGCCCGGAAGGCTTTCAGCCGCTTCCGTGTTGATTTTCAAAATCTTGGCTCTCGGATATTCGGTACGCACCGCAGCACCGTAGGCCATATTTTCCATCTCTATATCATCCGTGTATTCTCCTGTACCAAGTACCTTCTCTCGTACATCCACACGGAAAGCGGACTGCCCTACGCCGAATTCCTCTCCGCACTCCAACCCGGAAAGAATCTTCTCTTCCCCGCGAAGTACTTTGGCTGCAAGAGCAATTCCTTCGATGATTTTCTTATAGCCTGTGCATCGGCAAATATTTCCACGAATTGCTTTTTTAATATCCTCTTCCGTCGGATTCGGATTTTCATCGATAAGCGCCTTTGCACTCATCACCATGCCGGGAATACAGAAACCGCACTGTACAGACCCTGCGCGACCGAAAGCATAGACATAGGCCTCCTTCTCTTTAAGACTCAACCCTTCTACGGTCACGATATTCTTCCCTACCGCCTTCTTGGTTGTCAAAATGCAGGAACGCATAGCCTTACCATCAATAATAATAGTACAGGTTCCGCAAGCTCCCTCACTGCAACCATCCTTTACCGACTTACACTTTAAATCATCTCTTAGGTAGCGAAGGAGAGGCTTATCCTCCTCCGTTACCACTTCTCGACCATTTACAACAAAACGATACTGCTCCATCTCAACCTCCTGCGACTTACTTATGTGTTGCCAAATAAGTTTCCTCTACTGCTCTTTCTACTGCCTTTAAAATATTTTCATAACCGGTACAACGGCAAAGATGTCCGGAAATTAGCTTTCTCAGCTCCTCTTTCGTATAGCGCTTGCCTGATCCCACAATCTCCACAGCGGACATAATAATGCCCGGTGTGCAGAAACCGCACTGTACTGCCGCTTCCTCGATAAAGGCTCTCTGAATGGGACTCAGCTCTCCATTTTCCCCCTTTAAGCCCTCAACTGTCAAGACCGATTTTCCATCCGCCCACATTGCGAGGTAGATACAGCTGTCTATCGCCTCTCCGTCTACCAATACGGTACATGCGCCGCACTCTCCTACCTCACAGCCCTTCTTCACTGAAGTGAGATCCAAACGATTTCTCAGGGTGTCCAGCAGGGATTCTCTCTCATCCACGGCAAGCTCTACTTTTTTTCCATTAACGGTAAAATGTATGATTTTAAGCATGAATCTCTCCTCCCTGCAGGCGAATAGCCTCCTCTAATGTCCTCTTTGCCAGAGTCGCGATAATCTGTAAACGGAATTCCTTAGAGGCTCTCCAGGAGCTTCTCGGATTCACTTCTGTTAAAGCAATATTTACATATTCCTCAATTCGCTTTTCATCATGGATATCCGCACCCTTTAAGCTTTCCTCCGCTTTTTGACAACGAATCGGCGTCGGAGCCGCTACACCGTAAGCGAGTCTGCAGTCCAGAATGCTCTTCTTATCTTCACTCAGCTTTACCATAGCTGCACAGCCAAGAGTAGCAATTTCCATGGCCTTTCTCTTTCCGTACTTAATGTACTTTCCGCTCCAGCCCTCATAATTTTCTCTTGGAATTCTGAAGCCTGTGCAGACCTCATTCCATTTTCTTACGGTCTTTCCCGGTCCGGTATAGAACTCGGAAATCGGCACCTCGCGCTCTCCCTCCGGTCCTACCAAATGTACAATCGCCTCCAGCGCTCTGATACTTGCTGCAGAATCCGCAGAGGTTGCACCGTTACAGATATTTCCTCCAATGGTTCCCATATTTCTGATCTGCGGGCCTCCCACAGTATCCACTGCCTCTCCCAGCATAAGGAGGTGCTTCTGAATCAGAGGGTCATTAGTGATATGAGTGAAGCTTGTTCCGGCACCGATAAAGAGGTCACCATTCTCCAGCATCTTCACACCCTTGATTTCTTCTATATTTTTAATGGAAACCAATGCCTTTCCCGCATCCCTTCCTTCTCTGACACGAATAAGCACATCGGTTCCGCCGGAAATCACTTCCGCATTTTCATTTTTCGACAATGCCTTTACCGCATCCTCTACGCTCTTTGCCTCGTAAAACTCCTGAATATCGAACATTGCTCACCCTCCCTTAAATAGTCTTGATTAAGCCGGCTTCTCTGAAAGCATCGGTAAGTCTCTGGGCAGTCATCGGCGCCTTGTTCATTGCTACACCGGTAGCCTGTAAAATGGCATTTCGAATAGCCGGTCCTGCCGGAATAATAGGAGGTTCACCTAAGCTCTTGTTGCCGTAGGGGCCTGTGGGATCATCCAATTCCACAAAGTCTATCTGCATATCCGGAACGTCCATAGCGGTAGGAATCTTAAAGTCCAAAAGATTGTCATTCAAGACTCTTCCTGTCTTCTCATCTACAAGAAGCTCCTCGGAAAGAGCGAAACCGATACTTTGTGCGATACCGCCGTGTACCTGTCCCGTTGCGGTTGCATGGTTGATAATCACACCGGAGTCATGCACCTGCACAAGATTCTTTACTTCTACAAGTCCAAGCGGAATATCCACCTCCACCTCTACAAAGCAAGCACCGGAGGAAAAGCTGTTTTCCTTACAATGGTTCGTAAGCTCAGCGGTAATATGTACGGAACGATCCAGGGAATAGAATGCGGTGTCCGCCAAGATCCGAAGAGGAAGTACGGCTTTTCCGTTCTTCTTCTCGATGATTTCCGACTCCAGAACATCTAACATCTCCTTGGTGATTTCTTCGTCTTCCTTTAAGCCATAAGCTTCCCGGATTGCCTTAGCGGCAGCTGTCACTTCATTTAAGTATACGGTCTTAGAGAAATCCTCTACTGCATTATTCACCATATACACGGCATAGTCGATGAGTTTTCTCTTAAACTCTTCCGCCACCTTCTTACAAGCTTTACCGGAAACATAGGTCTGGCGAGACGCGTAAGCCCCGGTATCGAAGGGTGCCGTATCGGTATCCTGTGTGGATTCAATATAAATATCTTCGAATCGAAGTCCGGAGGACTCTGCTGCCATCTGCACAAATACGGTATCCGCACCCTGCCCGATTTCCGTTGCTCCCATAAAGAGCTGTGCGGAACCGTCCTGATTTAATACCATACGGGCGGAAGCTGTCTCCAAAGCAATGGGGTACACACCGGTCTTATAACAGAAAATAGCCATGCCTATACCTCTGCGCTTCTCTCCACTCTGCGGCTTATCATACTCCGCTCTCTTTTCCTTCCAGTGCACGAGTTCCGCGCCCTTTTCCATGGTCTGCTTTAAACCGTAGGAATGGAAGGTAATGCCGTTATGCGGGTCTTTAAAGCCTGCCGGCATGCAGTTTTTCATTCGAAGCTCCAAGGGATCGATTCCCAGCTTCTTTGCGATATCGTCCGTCTGACACTCGGTAAACCAAACCGACTGCGGAATACCGTAAGCTCTCATCGCACCTGCTGTAGGCGCATTGGTATAGACTGTCCAGCAATCCACCTCCGTACCGAGTTTATCCTGGTACAGCTCTTTATAGACATTTCCGCAGTTGGCACAAATGGCATGCCCGTGAGAAGCATAACCGCCATTGTTTGCAAAGGCTTCCAGCTTTCTTGCGAGGAACTGTCCGTCCTTGGTCACAACCGCCTTTGTGTGTCCCGTAATCTGGTGTCTCGTTCTGGTTCCGTAAATGGTTTCCTCTCTGGAAATCTCAAGGCGAACCGGTCTTCCGCCAACCTGCATGGACATGTAGGCATTTAATGGCTCGTAAAGCATGTCCTGCTTGTTTCCAAAGCCGCCTCCAATATAGGGCTTAATAATGCGTACCTTTCCCGCCGGAACGCCGAGCGCCATGGAGGCATAGAGCTTCACAATATGCGGAATCTGTGTGGAGCTGACAATGGTAATCTTTCCGTTTACATCCACATAGGCAAAGGAAACCGGAAGCTCGATATGACAGTGAGAAATCTTCGGCGTGTCATAAACTTCCGAAAACTCTACGATATTATCCTCTCCATACTGTTCTTTTGCCTTCTTTACCCCTTCTTCATAGGTAAAGTCCTTTTCTACCATGGTCATATGGCTGTGCACAATGACATTGTCCTTTCGAAGATCCGGATGTAAAGGAGTTGCCCCTTCCTTTAAGGCTTCTTCTACTGTCGTCATAACCGGATACTCTTCGTACTCTACCTTTAACAGACGAAGTGCCTGAGAACAAGCGACTTCATTTTCCGCAATAACACAGGCAATATCGTCACCATAGATACGCACTCTCTGATTTAAAAGCTTTCTGTCGCAGATATCCTGGTGTGCCTTCTCAACAGACCAAGGGTGACCGGCAGTCGGGAACTGGATATCCGGTACATCAAAGCAAGTAATAATCTTCACTACTCCGGGAACCTTCTCTGCCTCAGTCGTATCAATACTCTTTACCAGACCGTTGGCAATCGTGGAATGATAAACCTTTCCGTGCAAAATATTTTTCGGCTCCAAGTCCGCTGTATACTTTGCTTCGCCCGTGACCTTCCCATAGGCGTCAACTCGAATCTTGTCTTGTCCAACCTCTCTCATAGAAATCCTCCTGACCTCCTGACTATTCAAAGCATAATATTTTAAAAAAATTTTACTTCCTAATTATGAAAACAGAGCCAAACCTTCTTTTTTCCCTCATTACAGT
>CAUTEL010000073.1:0-7628 GCA_963537185.1 uncultured Oribacterium sp.
CCTTGGCTTAGTAATGAATACTATTTACGGTTTTTTGGATAAAATCGGAATTCCGAATATCGGTTTGGCTATTATTCTTTTTACTTTGGTAACCAGAATTATTTTGTTTCCAACTTCCTTAAAGCAGCAGAAATCTTCAAGAATGATGCAAATTATGCAACCGGAGATTAAGGCTGTTCAGGAAAAATATAAGAATATGTCCGATCAGGCATCTATGATGGCGCAGCAGGCTGAGATGCGGGCTATTTACGAGAAATACGGCACATCGATGACGGCAGGATGTCTTCCTCTTGTTCTGCAAATGCCGATTATTTTCGCTCTTTATCGTATTATTATGAATATTCCGGCTTATGTACCAGCTGTAAAAACAATTTATGAAAATGTATCCTCCGCTATCGGTGGTGCGGATGCAGCAAAAGCCTTGGTAAGCTTTGGAGAAGAAAACGGACTGAAGGCGGTTTTAAAGACCTTACATAATTTAGGTTTGGATGATCCGCAAAAGTATGACAGTACAGCTGTCCATAATTTTGTAATAGACTTTTTATATAAACTGAACCCTTCACAATGGGCTAAGCTTCCGGAACTTTTTCCGCAGGCAAGCTCAGTAATTGAAACTGCTTCCGCAAAATCTGCAGAGATTAACAGCTTTTTAGGATTGAATCTTTCGACGGCACCTTCTGCTTACGGTCTTACACCGAATATTTATTGGCTGATTCCTATTTTAGCCGGTCTTACACAGTGGGCGTCTACCATGCTCATGCAAAAGCAAACCATGCCGCAAAGTGCAGAAGGTGATCAATCTGCACAGATGATGAAGAGCATGAATATTATGATGCCTTTAATGTCTGTTTGGTTCTGCTTTTCCTTTGCTTCCGGTATCGGTTTATACTGGATTGCATCTTCCCTTTTTATGTTGCTTCAGCAGCTTCTTTTAAACTGGTATTTTGGAAAGAAAAGCAATGAGCAGCTTTTACAGGAAGCAATGGCAAAGGCTAATGAAAAAAGAGCAAAAAGAGGTTTACCTCCCATTGATGAAAAATCAATTGAAAATCGCTTAAAGTCTATGCAAGCAAAAGAAGATTCAGAGGAGAAGAATCGTCTGGAGCGCATTGCGAAGCAAAGTCAGAAAACCAAGGATTCTACTGAATATTATAATAGAAATGCAAAGGAAGGTTCTTTGGCAAGTAAGGCAAATATGGTTCAATTGTATAATGAAAAGCATGAGAAAAAATCATAAGGCTTAGGGGGAAAAACAATGGATAAAATCAGAGTATCCGCAAAGACTATGGAAGAAGCCATTACGAAGGCAACCATACAGTTACATACTACATCCGATCGAATTTCCTATACAGTTTTAATACAAGGAAGTAAAGGAATATTGGGAATTGGTGCAAAGCCTTGGATTATAGAGGCCTTTGTAAAAGAAAATATAGAGGAAGAGCTTCTTCCCAAAGAAACAGTGAAGAGTATTTCTTCTTCGGAAAAAGCGGAAGAAAAATTAGAAGTAAAGGAAGAAGCGGAGCAGGAAGAGCTTTCTCATAAGAAAGAAGAAAAACAAGATCATTTTTCTAAGGATAAAAAGGCTTCTTACAAGAAAACTCCGGAAAATTATAAGGGCTTCAGTCGTGGAGGTTATGATCCTATTCCTGCACCACGGGAGGAAAAGAGGGAAAAAAGAGTTTTTTCAGAGCCTAAAACACAGGAATTATCCAATGTAGAAAAAAGAGAGTTTACTCCGTTAACAGAAGAAGAAATTGCAGAAAACAAGGAAAGAATCAAGCAGTTTTTGAGTTCCATTCTTAGCGGAATGGATATGGAAGTAGAGCTTGAAATGGAATTCCGTGAAAACAGCAATGAGCTCTATGTCAATCTTGTTGGTCCGGATATGGGAATTCTTATTGGAAAAAGAGGACAGACTTTAGACTCTTTACAGTATCTCTGTTCCTTAGTCTTAAATAAGGACCACAAGGAAGACTATCTTCGTGTAAAGCTGGATACAGAGGACTACAGAAAGAGGAGAGAGCAGACCCTTAGGAGCCTTGCTAAGAACATTGCCTATAAGGTAAAGAAGACAAGAAAGCCCGTAAATTTAGAGCCGATGAATCCTTATGAGAGAAGAATTATTCATGCTTCTTTACAAAATGATTCTCAAGTGTCAACCAAGTCTGAGGGAGATGATCCATTCCGTCATGTAGTAATTTTTGCTAAGAATGGCGGAAAGTTCCGTCCGGATAGAAGGTTTAAAAACAAACATCCGAAAGAGAACCGAGCTGAAAAATAAATTATGTATTAATGCATGACCAAAGACTTAGAGAATCCTGGAATATCGGATTTTTTAATGAAACGAGATATTGCACGCTTTGCGAGCGATGCTAGTTATGAATAAGAATCCCTTCGTGAAAGGAAGGCGTAGACAGACAAGTCGAAGTATTTCTTTCACGAGGGGATTTTTTCTCTCAGATTGCAAAGCGGAAAGAATATGAGTAAAATAAAAGGCTTAGGAGGTGAGACTGTGGATACAATCAGTGCCTTAGCTACCGCGCTAGTGGAAAGCGGAATCGGCATCATCCGTTTAAGCGGAGAGAATGCCCTTTCCATTGCAGAAAAAATATTGAGAACCAAGAGCGGAAAGCCCTTGGATATTCGAGAAAGTCATCGCATTCGCTATGGCTTTGTTTATGATAAAGAGGAAGCTGTGGATGAGGTTTTGGTATCTACATTTTTAGCGCCGAAGTCCTATACGGGGGAAGATGTAGTGGAAATCAACTGTCATGGGGGCGTACTTCTCATGCAAAAGATTTTTACCTTAACACTTAAACATGGGGCGAGAGCCGCAGAGCCGGGAGAATTTACAAAAAGAGCTTTTCTGAACGGAAGAATAGATTTATCGCAGGCGGAGGCAGTAGCAGACCTTATCGCGTCGAAAACCGAGGCGGGGATTCAAAGCTCTTTGGCACTCGTTCAGGGTGCATTGGGAGAAAAAATAAAGGAATGCAGGAGTCTTATCTTAGAGGATACGGCCTTTATAGAAGCGGCTCTCGATGATCCTGAGCACATTTCCCTGGACGGCTTTTCGGAAAAATGCGCGCAGCATACGGAATATATATTGCAAGAAATAGAGAAGCTTCTCCGCTTCCGTGAGGAGGGAAGAATGCTTACAGAAGGCATTCATACCGCGATAGTAGGAAAGCCCAATGCCGGAAAATCTTCTCTTCTCAATGCTCTGGTCGGTGCGGAAAAGGCGATTGTCACGGATATTCCGGGTACGACGAGAGACACGGTAGAAGAAAATATCCGTCTGGATGGTCTTTCCCTACACCTTATGGATACCGCAGGTATTCGAAATACGGAAGATATTGTGGAGGGAATCGGAGTCGAAAAGGCAAAGAAGTCCATAGAACATGCGGACTTGCTTCTTTTTGTTACAGATGCCTTAAAGGAATTTGAAAAAGAGGATGAAGAAATCCTTTCTCTTGTAGAAGGGAAAAAGACCATTGTTTTACTGAATAAGACAGATCAGGAAACAGTCTTAACAAAAAAAGAGCTGGAAGAAAAAACAGGCCTTCCCGTCATTGCAATTTCCGCTAAAGAGTGGACGGGAATAAAGGAGCTGGGAGAAAAAATTCGGGAACTCTTCTTCTCCGGCTCACTCTCCTTTTCCTCTGAGATATTTATTCATAGCGAGAGACAGAGAGTGGATCTGGAAGAAGCGAAGAGAGCGCTTCTCGAAGTGAGAAACGGCCTTAGCTTATCTCTTTCCGAGGATTTTTTAAGTATTGATCTGATGGGTGCCTATACGGCACTGGGACGAATTTTGGGAGAGGAAGTTTCCGAAGACCTCGTGAATGAGATTTTTGCGAAGTTCTGTATGGGAAAATAACCAGATATTAGAATATTGGTTTTTCTAAATAGTCTGTAGCGAAAAATAGATGTTCCAATTCAGTATAGAAATAGGATTCGCTTCAGCGTTGAAAGGAAGAAAATGTCTTTAATTGAAGAAAACTATGATGTGATTGTCGTAGGGGCAGGACATGCCGGAGTGGAAGCAGCGCTCGCCTCCGCAAGAATGGGCATGGAAACGCTGATTTTTACTTTGAGCCCCGATGCCATTTCCATGATGGCCTGCAATCCGAATATCGGAGGAAGCTCGAAGGGACATCTTGTGCGAGAGCTGGATGCCCTTGGAGGAGAGATGGGAAAGGTCTGCGACCGTTCCTTTATTCAGTCCAGAATGTTGAATAAATCAAAGGGCCCTGCGGTGCATTCCCTAAGAGCACAGGCGGATAAGCAGCTTTACTCACAAAATATGCGAGAGGTTTTGGAAAACCAGGAGCGTGTTCATATTAGGCAGGGAGAAATCGTAAACATTTTAACGGACGAGGAAAAAAAAGAAGTAAGAGGGGTAGAGAGCAGCACAGGAGCCAAGTATTTTGCTAAAGCGGTTATCATCTGTACGGGAGTCTACTTAAATGCAAGGTGTATTTACGGAGAGGTTTCAGAGAAAACCGGTCCGAACGGCTTAAGACGGGCTGAAAAGTTGAGCGACAGCCTTCGGGAGCTGGGTTTTCCTCTCCTTCGCTTTAAAACCGGAACACCGGCTCGAGTGGATAGAAGAAGTCTTGATTTTTCTCAGATGGAAGTGCAAAAGGGAGATGTTCCTGTAGTACCATTTTCTTTCTCGACGGATCCCGTGTCGGTACAGATTGAGCAGGACGACTGTTTTTTAACCTATACGAATGAGGAAGGGCATCAGCTTATTCGGGAAAATATTCATCGCGCTCCGATGTATAACGGAAGCATTGAGGGAACGGGACCGAGATATTGTCCCTCCATCGAAGACAAGGTTATGAAGTTTCCGGACAAAGACCGCCACCAGATTTTTGTGGAGCCTGAGGGAAGATATACGAATGAAATGTATCTTTCCGGACTCTCCTCTTCTCTTCCGGAGGATGTACAGATTGCGATTCTCCATACCATGCCCGGCTTCCAAAAGGCGGAAATGGTTCGTCATGCCTATGCGATAGAGTATGACTGCTTAAATTCTCTGGAATTAAAGAACAATCTGGAAACGAAGCGAATCGCCGGCCTTTTCTTTGCAGGACAAATGAACGGATCCTCCGGTTATGAGGAAGCGGCTGTACAGGGCTTTATGGCGGGCGTGAATGCCGTGAAGCGTTTAAGAGGAGAAGAAGCCTTTGTGCTGGATCGCTCCGAAGCTTATATCGGTGTTTTGATTGATGATCTGGTTACAAAGGAAAATAAAGAGCCTTATCGAATGATGACGAGTCGCGCGGAATATCGTCTTCTGCTTCGGCAGGATAATGCGGATATGCGCCTTCGGGAAAAGGGCTACAGCCTGGGGCTCATTTCCGAAGAGGAAATCCGGAAAACCCGGGAAAAACGGGAGAGCATTGAAAAAGAAGTGGAAAGAATGGGAAATACCTATATCGGAGCCAATGAAAAAAACAATGCTGTGCTAAATCGCCTTGGTTCTTCTCCCATTCAGTCCGGGATTTCTCTATTGGAGCTTTGCAAGAGACCGGAGTGCAATTATAAGAACCTTGAGGAACTGGATCCGGAGCGCTCTTCTCTCTCCGCCTCTATTTGCGAGGAAGTGGAGATTGAAATCAAGTACGAGGGCTATATCAAGAGACAGATTCAGCAGGTAGAAGCTTTTAAGAAGCTGGAAAGAAAGAAGCTTCCGAAGGAAATAGATTATCAGAATATGCAAAATCTGCGTCTTGAGGCAAGACAAAAGCTGGACAAGATTCGCCCCGAAAACATAGGCATGGCGTCGCGTATCAGCGGCGTGAGTCCCGCGGATATTTCCGTGCTTTTGGTCTATCTGGAAAGGTATAAAAAAGAGTCTTAAAAAGGCATAAGAAGCTATAAGAATCCATAATAACTATGGACATAAGATAATCACGATAAATTTGGGAAAGAATCATAAAAGATCAGAAGATAGGGAGCACTCTATGGCAAGGGAATATTTTTTTTCTCGTCTTTCTGCTTTATCAAAGCAGCTTGGCGTAGATTTACAGGAAGAACAGCTACAGCAATTTTACAGCTACTATACTTTGCTGGTAGAAAAGAATAAAGTTATGAACCTCACTGCCATTACGGAGGAAGAGGATGTCATTGTAAAGCATTTTATTGATTCTCTTGCGATGGTAAAGCTGAATGTTTCACGTGAAACATTTTCCAATTGGATAGAAGGAAAGTGCTGCATGGATGTAGGGACAGGTGCAGGCTTTCCCGGACTTGTCATAAAAATCGCTTTTCCGAGCATTTCTCTCTCCTTAAGCGATTCCTTGCAGAAGCGAATTCATTTTTTGGAAGAAGTCGTGCAGGAACTGGGCCTTAAGGGAGTGGATTTTCACCATGGAAGGGCGGAGGATTTGGGGAGAAAACCGGAACTCCGCGAACAGTACGACCTTGTTTTTTCTCGTGCTGTGGCGAATCTCTCCACCCTAAGTGAGTACGACCTTCCCTTTGTGAAGAAGGGGGGCTATTTCCTCGCCATGAAGTCTATGGATATAGAGGAAGAATTGGAGAAAGGGAAGAAAGCCATACATCTTCTGGGTGGAAAGTTGGAGGAAATCCTTGAATATACTCTTCCGGAGACGGACATCGGGCGTTCCTTACTTCTTATTCAAAAGATAGAGAATACGGCAAAAAAATATCCGAGAAAGGCCGGAGTTCCGAGTAAAGAACCCTTGGGATAAATTTTCAAGAAAGTTGAAAGGATATTTTTCGGGACTTGCATGGATTTTATGGATATAGTATAAATGTTTCACGTGAAACATTTTAGAAGGGGAAGGTTCGAAAGTGGCAAGAATTATCACCATTGCAAATCAAAAGGGCGGAGTTGGAAAAACGACTACCGCATTAAATTTAGCGGCTTCCCTTGGGGAAGCGAAACAAAAGGTTCTGCTTTTAGACTTTGATCCGCAGGGAAATGCGGGTAGCGGTCTGGGTATTCGTGACGCGAAAAATAGTATTTATGAAGTCTTGAGCGGAGAACTTAGGATAGAGGATATTTTACAGACGGAAATCGTGGAAAATGTGGATTTTCTGCCGGGAAATCGAAATCTGGCAGCTATGGATGCGGAGCTTGCCAATGAAGAAAATAAAAATTACCTTTTAAAGGATGTTTTGGATAAGATAGAAAAGAACTATGACTATATCTTTATTGACTGCCCCCCGAGCCTTGGTACTCTGACGATTAATGCGCTTACCGCATCTCATTCGGTACTGATTCCAATCCAGTGTGAATATTATGCTTTGGAGGGATTAAGCCAGATGCTGGAGACCATTCAAACAGTTCGGACGGCACTGAATGAATCTTTAAATATCGAAGGAATTCTTTTTACTATGTATGACAGCCGAAACCTGCTCTCACAGGATGTTGTTCGTGCGGTAAAAGAACATTTTTCCGTGACGATTTTTGATACCATTATTCCCAGAAATGTGCGACTTGCCGAAGCACCAAGTCACGGCCTGCCTATAAATCTCTACGACGGAAACTCCACGGGAGCGGATGCATATCGTAAGCTTGCAGGAGAAATTCTGGAAAGAGAATTATAAGGAAGAAAGTATACAGCATAAAAAATATACAGTATAAAAAG
>CAUTEL010000074.1:0-7564 GCA_963537185.1 uncultured Oribacterium sp.
ATATAAATGTAGTCGGTTTCAGACCATTTTAAAAACCAGGCAAAATAAAGCGGATCATCATAGAGACCGGGACTTCCTCCGGAGCCCTCCACATCGGTAATGCTTTCCAAAACGCAGGGAATCCGATAGCAGTCCGGTGTTTCCGAAACAGCAAGCACATGATTATTCGGGTTCTCCGCCATTTTCAGAAAAAGAGGAAGGCTTCCTCGTTCCGCCTGCTTTTCCATTTCCACAGCAAAATGGTCATAATAGCCCTTGTTCATGAAATCAATCGGTGTAAATCCGACCGCTCCCGCCCAGGAAGTCACAAGCGTAATCAAAACAGATACGATATAAACCAAGGAGAAAATCCCCTTTATAAGATTGGACCTCCATAAAGAAATTCGCTTTTCACTACATAAAAGATTGGGCTTCCACAGAAAAGTTTCCCCTTCACTCCATAAAGAAGAAGCCGCCAGCAAAAGCGCCAGACACTCCCATAAAATGTAGTAATTTCCGTCAATCTGCCAAAGCATAGAAAAGCTTAAAAGAGAGAAAAAGCTGATTAGAAAAAAAACAATCCGCAAATACAGGCAATTCTGCACCTTAATCGTTTCTTTTTTTTCCTCAAAAGAACCCCCTTCTTTTTGCTCTGTCCCGCTTTCTTTTCTGTCTCTCTCGATCCTATCCGTTTTCTCGGATTCTTTAGTTGAACTACTTTTACATCTCTTGTTCATGGTGGCATTACTCCCCCTTGAAATGATACCGCAAAAGGCATTTCTAAAGGCCGGGAAAAGGATTAGCGGAAACAAGGGTCCACTCCAAGCAATACTGACATGGGCCATGTCCTCTCCTACAGGATAAAAGAGAAAGGAAAAAACTCTGCGTAGGAAAGAGGCTACAAGCTCTAATCCGGCCTTTTTTCCGCTATAGTCCACATGTGCATCCAGATTAAAGGGCCATTTTACGGAAAAGCCCATAGCTTTAAAGATTCCGGTAAAGGTAGTGGAAAAAGGAAGTCCCGTAATCAAAAAAGTGCGAAGGGTAATCAGGCCGGTGAAGAGAATTGCAAAAAGAATTAAAGCTGTTGAGCCCTCTTTTCGAGTTCCCAAAATACAAAATCTGCCGCTTCCTTTTTCTACACTCTCCTCTTCAATGACTTCTTGTTTGCTCCCCCTCTTGAAACGATTCTCCTCATAGATAAATACTTTTATTGTTTTTTTCAAAAGACTGTCAAAGAATAATCCGATGAAAATCAAGGTACTGAATACCACTGCTGTAGGCTTAAAACTATAGCTGAGAATCAGCATGGATAGACTGTTTTTACGCTCTCCCTTTGCATAAAAATACAAGCTTAAGACTTGCAAAAGCAATGTAATATTATCTGTTTTTACAGTCACTGCCATATTCCCTATGGAAGAAAAAAAGTAAAACAGAAGGAATACCCCCATACCGCTCTTGGGATTGATTTTCCTCGCCAGCAAAAATAAAGCAAATCCTAGCGCAAGATAAATCCAGATCTGAAAAGCAAGAAGAAAACCGTAGCTCGGCAAGAAGGAGAGAGGAGCCGTCAGCAGCTCTAAGCCCTTCGGATAGCTGTAGACCGCATTGAGTAAACCGTGGGAGCTGAAAAAGCCTTTAATCATAGAAAAAAGCCCCGCCTGTACGATATCCTGATGCGAGAAAAGAATATACGCACTCCTTAATCCATAGCGAAGAGAATCATAATCCAAGGCAATATTGCTGCGACTAATTTGAATATATAGAAAAGGCAGGATAAAAAAACTCTCTATCCTGCAAGGTAATTCACTAAGTATTTCTACCATCCTCTTTGGATAATAGCTGATTTTTCCGGAAAGGAGAAAGCCGAAGAGAAGCGCCGAAAGAAAAAAATATAGAAAGGAAACGGCAAGAGGAAGAAAAAAGCGGTGGAGATAGGCGGAAAGGAGAAGTGGAAGAGAAAGATAAAAAAAGAAGCGCTTTTTACTTATACAAATCGTTTTCCTAAAAAGCAGGACTGCAAAAATATATAAAAAAAGCAGGCCCAGCTCACTAAGCGCAAGGAGATTTTTCTTTTCCATCAGTCGCTCCGCATTTCCGCTTTTTATAAAAAAGAGAACGGAGGACAGAATAGAACAGCAAAGCAAGAAGAGAAAAATAAATTTTTCTCTTCTTGCTTCCTTTTTACCGCCAGTTCCAGTAAGTTTTTTTTCCATACCGTCTTTCCTCGCCGGTTAGCCTCATCCTCTTAATGCATAACAGCTATCCCGCACAGGCAACATCTCCTTCTATTTCAGCACAAACCCATACTTCAAGGGATCCTCTTCTTCTATCACAAAATGATTAAAGGCGGTAATATATGCGGATCCGCTAATTTGGGGAATAACCGCCTCATATTCTCCTACCTTTGTTGTTCCCAGAATCTTCCCTTCAAAAATCGTTCCCAAGATAGACTCATAGTAAAAAGATTCTCCAATCTTCAGCTCTCCTTTGGCAAAAAGAGTAGCCATCTTTGCAGAGGTTCCCGTTCCACAAGGGGAACGGTCTACCTGTCCCTGACCAAAAACCACACAATTTTTCAGTGTTGCTTCCTTTGTTTCCGTTTCAGACCACCATTCCACTAAATCTACTGTATGAATATGAGGAAGCTCCGGATGCTGTACCGGAATTTCCTTATTAATTATCTCTCGTAAAATGATACCCAGCTCCTTCAGCTTCTCCGCATTTTCCGGAATAATGGAAAGTCCCACCTGCTCCGCCTTTACAATGGCAAAGAAGGAACCGCCAAAGGAAATGTCAAAGTTGATTTTCCCATATCCGGGAAGCTCCAGCTCCTGATCTCTTTTATAGAGGAAGGATGGAACATTTTGAAAGCTGACAGTCTTCGCCTTGGAATTTTCCACCAAAACTTCCCCTCTGATTATCCCTGCAGGAGCTTCCTGTACAACTTTCGTAATCGGCTCGGTGACTTCCACTATTCCGGTCTCTACAGCCACCGTCATTGCCCCGATGGTGCCGTGTCCGCACATATTAAGGTAGCCGCCTCCATCCATGAAAATGATGCCATAATCCGCGTCCTCCCATGTAGGCTCGGTAAGAATCGCCCCGAACATATCATTATGGCCTCTCGGCTCAAGCATCAGTGCCGTCCTAAGATAATCCATATGTTCTTCCAGCCACTCTTTTTTTGCAGGCATTGTCTTTCCCGCAATTTTAGGCATTCCACCTACAACCACTCTGGTGGATTCTCCGGCTGTATGGGAGTCTACCGTATGGACACTTTTAATTAATTTCATTCCTTCCCCCTCTTAAACTAACCCTTACTTAAAAATATACCGGTCTATTCTTTTATAAAATAACAAAAAGACCCTATTCCCGAAAAGATTCCATCGGTAAGTCTTATTTCCGATATATTTTTTTGATATTTTCCAGTTTGGCGCTCATATTCTCAAGCAAACAATCCAATATGACTATAGCCGTCATGGCCTCAACGACTACCGCCGCCCGTTCCACTACGGTAGGGTCATGTCTCCCTTTTATGGCTATCGTAGTAGGCTCTCCATTTTTCTTTACCGTCTTTTGTTCTCTCGAAATAGACGGCGTAGGTTTAAAGCCTGCTCTCACAAGAATCTCCGAGCCGTCACTCATTCCGCCGAGAATCCCGCCGCTATGGTTCGATTCCTTCCTAAGGAACAAGCGCCCTTCCTCGCCCGGAATAAATGAATCGTTATTTTCCGAGCCTCGTGCTTTGCTCGCAGAAAGGCCGTCACCGATTTCTACCGATTTTACAGCCCCGATAGACATGATTGCCTCCGCAAGTCTCGCGTCCAGCTTGTCAAATACAGGCTCTCCAACCCCCGGGCAAAGCCCTTTTACTCTGCATTCCACGATGCCGCCCGCAGAATCCCCTTCTTCTCGCAGCTGAAGAATCCGTGCATCGGCCTCTGCCTGCTCCTTTTTACCCAGGAGCTTTATTCCGCAAAGCTCGACAACTCGGGCCTCTACTTGAATCTCCAACTCTTCTAAAATCTTCTTCGCTATTGCTCCGGCCGCTACTCTGGAAACGGTTTCCCTACCGGAGGAGCGCCCCCCTCCTCGGTAATCTCTAATCCCGTACTTACTGAAAAAACCGTAGTCGGCATGCCCCGGCCTAAAGCAATCCCCGATTTCACTATAGTCCTTAGACCTTTGATCCTCATTTCGGATAAGTAAGGCTATGGCCGTTCCCGTACTGTAGCCCTCGAAAACTCCGGAAAGAAGCTCAACTCTATCTCCCTCTTTCCTTGCTGTCATCTTCAGGTTTTTTCCCGGCCTTCTTCTCTCTAAATAGTGCTGTATATCCTCTTCCGAAAGCGGAAGTCCCGCAGGACAGCCGTCTACAATAACGCCTAAAGCTGCCCCGTGACACTCCCCAAATGTACTGATACGGAAAATTTTTCCAAAGCTGTTTCCGCCCATACTTCTCCTTTAAAGTTCTTTTATCCTCTGCATTTTACCATACAAATGCTGTTCGGTTCGTCAACTTCCAGCTCTCTCGCACTCATGGAAAGAAGACCATGCTCATAATCCACATTTAAGAAGGTAATCGTACCGCTCTCATTATTGGCTACCGCTATATGCTTTTCATCCGGGAAAATGCAAAAATCCTTAGGGTACTCTCCTCCGATTGGAAGGCTGCCCTTCATGGTAAGAAGGCCGGTCTTTAAGTCCCTGTCATAAATGGAAATGGTATTGATTCCCGCATTGGAAACAAAGAGGTGAGATGCATCTTTATCCGGAGAAAAACGCATCTGACAGGCCGCAATCAAGGGATCTCTATCCTTTTCCAGGAAGGTGGAAATCGTCTGGATTTTCTCAATGGAGACCTCATTTCCTCCCTCTTCCTCATGAAAACGATATACATCAATCACATTTTTCAGCTCATAAAGCAAATAGAGGTATTTTCTGTCCGGGCAAAAGCGAAGATGTCTAGGACCGGATTGTAACTCACATCGAAGGGTGTCGATTTGACGCATTTTTCCGTCCGCCTTATCAAAGCGGAAGATTTTCACTTGGTCAATTCCCAAATCCGCAATCAAAATGTACTTTTGATCATCTGTCATTCTGGCGCAGGAAACATGAGGACGGAAGGTCCTTTCCGCAACGGACCCGACCCCCTGATCATAGACACCGTCAATGATATTTCCCACAGAACCGTCAGGATTCAAGGCAAGAAGGGTTGCCTTTCCGTCATGATATCCGGAAACCATAAGGTACTGCCCGCTCTTATCTACTGCCAAGTGGCATCCTCTCATTCCGCGGATATTTCTGGTATTCAGCTTACTTAAGCCACCGTTATCCAAAATACGAAACGCGATAACCCCTTCATCCGCGATGGAGTAAAGTGTTTTTTCATCCCTCGATACGACTACATAGGAAGAATTATTTACTTCTACTTCCGTTCTCTTTATAAATCTCCCCTTTTCCATATCCACATCACAGATAGTGATTCCCTTTGCTGAACCGGTGTAGGAATAAGAACCGATATAAGCCACATACTTTGAGCGCATTTTCTTCCCCCTTTAAGACTAAGCAGTTCCTGAGTGTTTTTTCCATTCTAACAAAATTTATCCCTTGATAATAGCTTTATTTTTTATCCTGCATACATGATTCCTTCGAGGAGCTCCTCCACCTCTATTCCATTTATGGTAGTACTCCAGGTCTCATTATCCCTTTCCATTTGGATCCTGTAGCAAGGGCCGTCATAGTCTTGTAGACTTTTGTCCTTTATTTTAAAGTAGCGGTATTCTCCGCCCCAGCCTTCCTCTTCCACATCTTTTTCATCAACAATTCTCATATCCGCCCAAGTTTCATTATCACTGTACATAAATAGTAAATAGGAATCCGCAGGTATCGTTGCATCCCCGATGATCTCTCCATTACCGTCCACCTTCTTGGCGGGAATTTCTCTAAGACTATGTAATACTCTTGTGCTGTAGACTTTGTAGCGTTCTCCATTTGGAGAAGGGTACGCATCTTCTCCGATAACCCAGTCAATTATTGCGGTATTTGAGCTGAGTACATCGTTTCTGCTCTCTCCGTAAAAGCCCGCTATATCGGAAAAGGTCTCTTTTATACTACGGGAATGTTCCTTTAAGCCGTCTTCATCCCAGGTATAATCTCTTGTTGCAAGAGCCACCGACCAATACTCTCCTTCTTTTTTCTCCGGACGGGCAAGGTCGATTCGATAAAGTACCGTAGCATCGTCCACTTCCTCCATAAATACATACATATAGTATTTTCCGGATTTTTTAAGCAAATAGGCATCACCGTCAAAGCCCTCTATCAATTCCGTTTCCAGACCGTTTACGGCAGCTTTTAAACCTGTAATTCCTCTATCGTATCCGTCCCACACATCAGTATTTACTTTTTTGGCGTATACACTGTCCCTTTTTCCGTCACCATCTACATCTACCTCCCATTTAGCATTTCCGATAAAGGGAATAAGATAATCTGTTTCCCTATTTTTATACTGTTCCGTAAACAGCTCTTCCCCTTCATCAAAGTATATACTGAGCATGATAGGTTCCTTCTGCTTTTCTTCGTCCATATAGCCGTCAAAGTAAAGGGAAACGCCTTCTGCACTCACGGTCCAGAGAAGTTTGTTTCCCTTAACCAATATTTCCTTTACCAATTCCGAGGGAAGCTCCCTATACCATTCGGAGGATTCCTCGGCCTTCTTATCAGCCAAGTCAAAAAATTGCTTATCATCCTTTACCACATCGGAAAATGAAAGCTCTTTCCCTGTCTTCGAATCAAAATTTGCGGTATAGCACTGAGAATGAAGCCGATCTCCGCTATTTTTTACCTCTTTACAATTAAGAAGGCTAACTATCCTCTTATCCGCCCTTATAATGTATGTCTTGGAAATAATCTCCGGTATATTCATTTCGCTATCGTCATTTCTTCGGGCTCCCGCCCCTCCGGAAGAGACGAAATTCTGCAGTTCTTTAAGATCCGCTTGATAAATAAGCTCCTGCTGCCGATTGTACTTCTCTATGGCATCGCTAAGGGCATTGAACTCCTCCGTACTTTCCTTTAGCTTCAACTTCTCCCCTGCAATACGATAGAGATCGTGATACCCCTCATCTCTCTCCCCATTTTTATCCACTTCCAAAAGAAAGTGAGGCAATGAGGAAGGGACATTTGCCACTTCCTTCTGTTTTTCAATTTCTTTAACGGCTTCTTTTTCCGTCTTTTCTTTAGTTTCTACAGGAACTTGGCTTTTACCGGCATTTGCACAAGCGGCCAATAAAGCCGGCAGTAAAATCACCAAAAAAATATTCCTTTTTTTCACTATCATCTCATTCCTCCTATTTTCAAATAAAAAGATTTTTTTCGTTCTTCACAAATATGTTGCAGATATTTTAGCATGCTTTAAGAATTATTTTAATACTCCTCTCTTCTCTGCTTATTCTGTAAAGCAAAATCCAAGCGGTATTTTCCGCTAGATTTCAGTAGAAGTATCCGTTTCTCTATCTTCAGAATGCAAGTCCATCTCCATCAGCTTATTTTGAATTTCGGAAAAACTTTTTCTTCCCATATT
>CAUTEL010000075.1:0-7421 GCA_963537185.1 uncultured Oribacterium sp.
TCCCTAAGCCTTGGACTCCGTTTTTCCGAAAGCTCTTTCTGCCTGCTTCTTTCGGAAATTGACAAAGGCCCCTAAGAACCCTGCCTGATTTCCCAGGCCGGCCGCACGAACCTCCGTATGTTCAAATACTATTGGAAGCAAATGCTCTTCCAGATGCTTGATAATCCGTGGAAGTAGAAGCTCTTTTCTTGCCATAATTCCGCCTCCCAAGATAAAAACCTCGGGATTAAACGCATAGCAAAGATTGCTCATCCCAAGAGAAAGTGCATTGCAAAAGCGGTCTACCTCTTCCGTACAGATTTTATCTCCCTGCTCCAATCCTGATAGTACCTTCTTTCCGTTCCAGCTTTCCACACTCTCCTTCTTTCTGCCGGCCACTCTCTTGACCAGTGCAGAGGTGGAGGCAAGACTTTGAAACTCTCCTCCCGGAAGCTGAATATAGCCCACTTCCATTGCGGCATGAGAGCTTCCGTGATAAACTCCTCCGTCTTGTAGAAAGCAACCTCCTATACCGGTACCGATTGTTAGGAGTAAAACGGATTTTTTCCCTTTGGCCACTCCAAAATGCGCTTCCCCGAGACCTGCGGAGTTCACATCATTTTCCACTTCACAGGGAATAGAAAACTCTGTTTCTATGATTTTTTTCCATTCCGTTCCCTTGTACAAGGGAATTTGAGGCCCGGCATGAATGATTACTCCCAGCTCCTCGTCAACCATACCTGCAGTGGAAATACAAACTCCGGATATTTCCTGCTTCTGCTCCCGAATGAGGGCTTTAACATTTTCCACTATTCTAGGACCGCCCTGCTCTGCCTCCGTATCTCTTTCTCCCTGTGAAAGGATTTCTCCATCCGCAGTAAGAAGTGCAAATTTCGTTGTCGTTCCCCCGATATCTATGGCTAAAAATCGTTTCTCCAATTTCTCCTCCTCAGTCTAAGAAAGATAATCCTTCATTCTCTGTGCTAAAGCCTCTGCAAGTGCACGATGTGCCATCGGGCTTAAGTGCATATAATCATAGGGATAATTCTCCATGCCGGGAATCTCCGTTGCAGAAAGAAAATGGCAATGATTCTGCTCTGCAATCGTTTTGTAGAGTTCCGGAAGTTTCCGGGACTTCTCCGCACATCCCTCTCCCATATCATTTCCTATCGCGGTTTCTCTATATTCGTCGTCAATCGGATATGGTGCAATTACTAAAATATTCGGCTTGGATTGAACAAAAGCTTCTTCCGCATCCTGCGCTTTTTTTATCAATCTGTCGAGGCCGCGGGAAATATTTTCCGGAGTTGCAGAAAAGCGTTCCTTTACATCATTTGTCCCCAGCATAATAATAAGGAGGGAAACAGGCTCGTGTGTCAAAAGAATCGGGCGAATGACCTCAACTCCGGAAAGCGATTCATGAAGTGGATCGTCAAAAACCGTGGTTCTTCCGGACAATCCCTCCTCTCGAATCAAATATTCTTCCCCGAGAAGGCTCTGTAAAACCATCGGCCAACGGGTTGTTTTGTCAAAGCGTCCCCCCGTTTTATTATTATATCCGTGCGTATTGGAATCACCAAAGCAAACTATGATCTTTTCCTCTTCCATATCCTATCTACTCCTCTATATTGGCTTTTCAAAATAGTATGACTTAGTCTTTATGACCGTTTTACCTATACGCTTATAATAAAGCAAAGTTCTACCCTAGTAAATCTATAGCCAAATGCCCCGCCTTATAAAATCTCTTTTAAGCGGGGCATTCCTTCTATGAGTGCAATTTTATGATTTAGCAAAAATGAGCTACTGCATCGTCGATGACCTTCGCCGTCTTCTGTGCAATTTTCTTATCCTCTTCCGTAAGCGGGCTAAGAGGGCTTCTGACAGAGCCGATTTCCAGCCCCTTTCGAATACGAAGCACTTCTTTAATCATAGCATACATATTGCCGTGTCCGCTGCAAAGCATTACGATAATCTCGTTCACTTTAATCTGCATTTCTCTTGCTTCGGCAATTCTGTTTTCCACAAAAAGTGCATTCATTTTTACAAAAAGTTCCGGCATCGCGCCGTATGTTCCGCCGATACCGCCGACAGCACCCATAGCTCTTCCGCCAACAAACTGTTCGTCCGGCCCGTTGAAAACAACAAAGTCTTCTCCGCCTAAAGCCTTAAAGGTTTGGATGTCCTGTACCGGCATAGAGGAATTCTTCACTCCTACAACCTTCGGATTCTTCAGCATTTCCGTGCAAAGATCTTTAGTAAGGCTCACCCCTGCAAGCTGCGGAATATTGTAAATAATAAAGTCGGTATTCGGTGCCGCTGCACTGATTTTGTTCCAGTACTCGGCAATGCTGTACGCCGGAAGATGGAAGTAAATCGGCGGAATGGACGCAATCGCATCAACCTTTAAGCTCTCCGCATGGGCTGCCAATTCCTCGGAATCGCGCGTATTGTTGCAGGCTACATGGGCAATGATTCTAAGCTTCCCTTCAGCTTCCGCACAAACATTTTCCAAGATGCACTTTCTCTCCTCTTTGGAAAGATAAATGCACTCTCCGGAAGAGCCGTTCACATAGAGCCCCTGTACACCGGCATCCATAAAGTATCTTGTGAGTGCACGCACTCTCTCGGGAGAAACCTCTCCCTTTTCGTCATAACAAGCGTAAAATGCAGGGGTTATGCCTGCGTATTTTTCTGTGTTTTTCATAATGATCCTTTCTGTGGAAAAACTGCTTTGAGCGATTTTCACTTGTCTATAGTTTTAAAAATAATAATCGCTCCACATTTCGTAGGTATTGGAACAGGGGCACGCTCTCGCTAACCTCGCCTCGTAGCAGCACTAAGCTTCAAGCTTCGCTATGCTTGCTTTCAGCAAGTGCTGACGGGCTCAGATTACCCCTTATTCCGATACCTACGAAATTATGGAAAGAAATAAATACTTTTTAGAACAAATAATTCTCTCCAAAATTGCTCAAAGGATGGTCTTTCCCCAATAGTTAGCTATCAACAAGGGGCTGTGGTCTGATTACAGGGATAACTTTTCTTGATGAAACTCTAGCCCTTGACTGAGCGCGAGCTTGTAGCTCGCCTGCTCACTTTGCTTCGCAAAGCACACCCCCTAAAGGGGCTGTGGTCTGATTACAGGGATAACTTTTCTTGATGAAACTCTAGCCCTTGACTGAGCGCGAGCTTGTAGCTCGCCTGCTCACTTTGCTTCGCAAAGCACACCCCCTAAAGGGGCTGTGGTCTGATTACAGGGATAACTTTTCTTGATGAAAAGTTATCCCTTCACAGCACCCATGGCGATGCCTTGTGTGAAGTATCTCTGGAAGACAAGGAATACCAGAAGGATAGGGATAGCGGCGACAGCTGCTCCCGCCATGATGATTCCGAAGTCTGTAGCGTTCTCCGCCTGGAGTTTCGCAATACCAAGGGAAATGGTCAGTTTTTCCGTACTGCTTAACATAATCAACTGCATAAAGTAATCGTTCCAGCTGTTGATAAAGGTAAAAATGGCAAGTGCTCCGATTCCCGGTTTCACCATAGGGAGCACGATTTGGGTAAAGATTCTTGCCTCTGAAGCGCCGTCAATACGGGAGGCCTCCAGCATTTCCCCGGGAACTCCCTCGGAGAACTGCTTCATAAGGAAGACACCGAAGGGCCAGCCGACAGTCGGGAAAATAACGGCCAAAAGCGTATTGTAAAGCTTCAAGAAGGACATTTCCCTGATTAACGGAATCAGGATAACCTGTTTCGGAAGTGCCATAGCGCAAACAATCAAGGTAAATAACACCACTCTTCCTCTAAAACGCTTCTTTGCCAGAGCATAACCCGCCATAGACGCGGTAATACAGGTTAAAAGCATGGCGGAAAGGGACATCACAACCGTATTAAAGAGCCAGCGAACCGCGCCGGGCACCTTCGGACCGAAGGAAATGGCAGTCTTTCCCATACCGGGTATGGTAAAGCTGAACAAAGCCGTGGGCTGTCTGGAAAAAAGCTTCTGATAGTTGGTCATTACCCATTCCTTCGGGAACCAGTCAGGACTGGTACCGTTTATGGATTGCGCTGTCTTAAAGGAACCTGTGATAATCCAATACAGAGGAAAGAGGAAGAAAAATGCCAAAACCAGAAGAATGATGACACTGATAATGCTATAAACTGATTTGTTATTCGTTTTCATACTATTCCTCCTACTTTTCCTTTGCCAATTGGAATTGCAAAGCAGAGAGCAAGGCAATAATCACGGCTAAAATTACACCCATGGCATTTCCGTAGCCATAGCGATAAAGCTTAAAGGCAGTGTAATAAATGTAATACATTACGGTATCGGTGCTATGATTCGGTCCACCGGAGGTCAAGAGCTGAATGAGTGCAAAACACTGGAAGCTGTTGATCGTAGTGATTACCAAAATATATAAAGTGGTAGGCATAATCTGCGGCCACTTAATTTTCCAGAAAAGTTGTAAGTCCGTAGCACCGTCCACCTTCGCCGCTTCCACAAGGGAATCGTCCACATTTCCAAGAGCGGAAACGTAGAGCACGATAGGTTGTCCTACAGAAGTAGTAAATAAAATCAGAATAATACAAGGCAAGGCAAATCTTGCATCACCAAGCCAGTTGATATTCTTTTCAATCAATCCTGTATGGGTTCCTACATAGTTAAATAATCCATAATAATTATGGAACATCCACTTCCAAACTACCGTTACCGCAACCGATCCTGTAACTACAGGAAGATAGAAAATGCAACGGAAGGCGGAAAGTACCGCACCCTTCATTTTGTAGATCAAGGAAGAAACCCATAAAGAAAAAATCGCTACAGCCGGCACGGAAACCAACACGATAATCAGGGTATTCTTCAGCGCCTTTTGGAAAATACTGTCTGAAAACAGTTCAACATAGTTCTGTAAGCCGATAAACTTATCCGCTACATTTTTTCCCATAGTGGCATCAAAAAAACTGGTGTAAACACATAAAATCATGGGAAAGATAACAAATCCCAGGAAAAAAACCAAGCTGGGAAGCAGAAACAAATAGGCAGAGCGTGTTTCTCTCTGCTGCAAAATCTTACTTCTGCTACTTTGATTGCTGTTCATAAAGGTCTCCTTCGTTCTAGTTAAAACGAGTAGTAATACGCTGCTATTCTTTAAAATGAATCGTCCTATTCTTCTACAGTCTAAAACAGTGACCGATCATGTCTAAATCAAGCTGCAGCAAGCTTATATATGACAGTTTTTACAAAAAAAGCTCCGGAATGAGCTTTGATGCCTATTCCGGAGCGTAAGTATTAGGACTTAGCTGCTGCGTTAGCATTGTTCTGGAAGGTCTCAAGCTCTGTCTTTACATCGCCGCCCTGTCCAACTCTCTGCAACATATTCCACCACTCAGTTCTGGCAGTTGCCCAGCCCGGAGTTACCTGATAGTAATCGCCGAAAGAAGGCATAAATTTCTCTGTGAACATCTTCATGGTTTCCGCATTGTCTGTTCCGTCATATACGCCGGTCAGCTTCTCATGTACAGGGAAGAATCCGGTTGTCTGTACGGAAATCTTTGCCTGTTCCGGATCGTTAGCCATAAAGCGGATAAATGCCTTTGCCGCCTTAACCTTGTTCTCATCGCCGTTATCGAAGATACCGAATCCCCAGATACCGCCGCAAAGCTCCGTCTTTCCGTCATCTGTCGGGAAAAGCATCGGAATGATTTCATCACCGTTGTTGGTCTTTCCTGCCTCGCCGTTATCCTTGTTGTTCTGCTGAGCAGAGTTCCAGCAAAGAGACATTGCTAAGGTTCCGTTTCTGAATAAGGTAATCTCGTCTCCGCCAACTAAAGCAGGGTCAAAGTTTACACCCTTAGCTGACTTAAGAGCCTCGAGAGCCTTTACATTCTGCTCTTCAGCACCGGTGTACTCGGTGTGCTCCTTATTAGTATAAGTTCCACTGTAGAGGTTGTTTACCAGTGCACGAGTACCCTGGTCTCCACCCTGACCGCCGCAGTAAACTGCCAAAACATTTTCCTGACCATTCTTCTCAATTGCTTCTACAGCCTTGAAGAAGTTCTCTGTTGTCCAGGTATGTGTATCTTCATCAATGTACTGAAGAGCGTCAGCCTTCTCAAATACTGTCTTGTTGATTGCCATGCAGTGTGCAATCATAGCAAGCGGATACTCATAGTACTTGCCGTCGGAAGACATACAAGCGGACTTAACATTTGCGTAGATGTCCTTGGAAGCCTCGTCCTCAAAGAGGTCTGCAAGGTCAACCATAAGGCCCTTCGCACCCCAGTTTGCAACAAGTCTTTCCGGTCCTTCCATGATGAGGTCCGGAGCCGCATTTCCTTCGATAGCTGTATTTACCTGGTCATCACCGTTCGTGTAATCCAGATACTCTACAGTTACATGGATGTTCGGATATTTCTTGTTGAAGTTCTCGAGTAATCCGTCAACGGATGCGCTGTCGCCCCATTTTCCGATAGGATAAGTGGAAAGCTTAAGGTCTGCCTCAAGGCTTTCATCAGCCTCTCCTTTAGCCTCTGCATTTTCCTTGCTCTCTTCTGCAGCCTTTGTTGTCTCTTCAGCCGCTCCGGTAGTCTCCGCTTTCTTAGCGCCTCCGCAAGCAGCCAAGCCGGATGCCATAAGTACGGCAGCCATGCCTAAGGCAATCTGTCTTTTTTTCATTTTTGTTCCTCCCATTCTTTTAATGCATTTACAAAAGGTACAGCGATAAGCTGCGGCCTTGTAATAATAGATCCGACCACCACGGAAAATGCGCCGAGCTCCATCACTCTTTTCGCTTTTTCGGGTGTATTGATGTTGCCCTCGGCAATCACCGGGTGCTTGACTCCCTCAATCATCTTCCGAAGAATCAGAAAGTCATCCGCTTCAATACGGTCTCCCTTGGACTGTTCGGTGTAGCCGACCATGGTGGAGCCGATAAAGTCAAAGCCCAATCTGTCCGCCTCTACAGCTTCCTCTACTGTTGAACAGTCCGCCATAAAGAGTTGATTCGGATATTTCGCTTTCACTTCCGTAAAGAACTCAGCCAAGGTCTTTCCGCCCGGCCGATCTGAAATGGTGGCATCCATCGCAATGATTTCCACCTTTGCTTCAATTAACTCCTCCACTTCCTTCATCGTGGGGGTAATGTAAACCTTAGAGTCCGGATAATCCCGTTTCACAATACCGATAATCGGAAGATCTACTTCTTTTTTGATTTCCAAAATATCTTCCTTCGTATTGGCACGAATCCCTCCTGCACCTGCCATATTCGCGGCTCTTGCCATTCTCCCCATGATAAAGGAGGAATGTAGGGGTTCTTCCGGAAGCGCCTGACAAGACACAATCAGCTTTCCGTGTAAGCCTTTAACTCTCTCGTTCATGGACTACTCCTTCTCTCTATTTTCACTAAAGAAAGTTTCTCTTAAGTACAATATAAACTCCATTGGAA
>CAUTEL010000076.1:0-7409 GCA_963537185.1 uncultured Oribacterium sp.
AGCTATGATAGATAAGATTATGCAGGAAATGGGACTTCCCCTGCTTTTTACGGTATTACTTTTGTATTATGCGGTTAAGCTTTTGGTATTTCAGGATATTGAAAGTATTCGCCCAAAGGGGCGCCCTCCTATTCAGGATAAAAAGGGCTATGGAAGAGATGCAGGGATATTGGTTCTTGTGTTTGCGGCTATTACCTTAGCGGCTTCTTTTTGCATGCTGCTTCACCCGTTTCTCGGCATTGCGCTGGTTTTTTTGGGTCTGCTTCTTACCGGACTGCAGTTTAGGCGCATAGAAGAAAAGTATAGCGGGGAGAAGAGATGAAAGAATATTCCGTACTTTTAGTGGATGATGAAGAGGATGTGATAGAGGCCATTACCCGGAAGATCGATTGGGAGGCTATGGGTTACAGCTTTGCGGGCTATGCAAAAAACGGTTTAGAGGCGTTGGAAATTGCGGAGGAGAAGCAGATTGATGTGGTGCTGACCGATATCAAGATGCCTTATATGGACGGCTTAACTCTTTCCCATAAACTTAAGGAGCTTTATCCTTCCGTTAAGATCATCATTTTTTCCGGCTTCGATGAGTTCGAGTATGCTAAAGAGGCGATTCGTTTGGAGGCGGAGGAATATTTGCTTAAACCGGTAGACAGCAATGAGCTATCCCGCATTTTCAAAAGAGTCAGAGACCGCTTGGACGAAGAATTTGATGAGAAACAGAATATCAATCAGCTGAAGAACTATTATATGGAGAGTCTGCCTATTTTACAGGAGAGCTTCTACACCTCCCTGATTGAAGGAAATGTAAGACAGGAAGAGCTGGAACATACTATGCTGGATTATCAGATCAGCCTCCCGGGAAAAAAATACTGCGTAGTGCTTTTGCATAACAGCATCAGTCTTTCTCCGAAAGGAATCAATCCGGTTCTGATTACCATGTCGATTCGCAAGCTTGCAGAGGAAAGGCTCAGTCAAAGCTGGAGAGCATGCTTCTTTACATATCTTGGGAATACTGTGGTAATTACCCAAATGGAAAAAGAGGAGGACAGCTACAGGCTGACCGATGAGCTGGAAACGCTTTGCCGTATGGCAAAGCATGTTTGTAATGCCACCATTACGGCAGGAATCGGAAAGACGGTTTCTTCTCTTATGGATTTACCCTTATCTTATATGGGAGCAAGAGACGCGGTGGCTTATAGGGTTATATATGGAAGAGGTAAAGCCATTGCCGTTTCCGATATTAATCCGGAGGAAAAGGAGAATCGTTCTCTAAACCGTGAGCTTTTAGACGAAGAGAGGCTTCTGGACATTTATCGCAGCATTCGTATGGCATCGAAGGAAGAGTTGCATAAGGATATAGACCTCTATATTAAAAACAGCAGTTTGGAAAAGCCTTCTCTGCAGGAGTATCAGTTCTTTTTGATGGATTTAGTGACCAATATCCATAAATTTCTTTTGTCCAATCAGGTAGATGCGGGGCTGATTTTCCCGAAGGAAGAGGATGTCTACCAAAAGGTGCAGCAGTTCAATCTGGAAGAGCTTTCCGCTTGGATGAAGCAGGTCTGTGAGAAGGTACAGGTCTTGATTCAGGAGAAGCGAAGCGACAAGACCAAGTCTTTTGTGAAGAAGGCTGTAGAGCATGTGCACAGTCATTATATGGACAAAGATCTTTCCGTGGAGGCACTTTCCTTTGAACTTCATGTTTCTGCGGCCTATTTTTCCACCGTATTTAAGAAGGAAACCGGAAAAAGCTTTATCAATTACTTAACGGACTATCGTATGGAAAAGGCGCTAAGACTCTTGGTGGAAGAGGAGGAGAAAACTTATATTATAGCGGAATCCGTAGGATATTCGGATCCCAATTATTTCAGCTATGCTTTTAAGAAAAAATTCGGAATGTCCCCGTCTAAATATAAAACCAGCGGTATGAAAAAAGAGGATGCATGATGAAGATGCCGGAAAGTGGGCTATCCCCGGAAGGGGGAAGAGAAGAAAAGCATAAAGAGAAGAGCGCAAAGAGAAGTTTCTTGCAGGATGTTTTTTTTCAAAAGGGCTATTTCCCTTTTCTTTCTGCGGAGTCTCCTTTTCGCTCTTTTCACAATATGATTCTTTTGAGCTTTATGTTCCTTTCCGTGCTGATTATCTTATTTTTATCTTCAATTTTGTATTTGCAATTTTCCTCCCGCTTAAAGAAAGAGCAGGAAACGCAGACGGAGCTTCTCTTAAAGCAGGGGGCCAACCAGCTGGAGGACTATTTGGTGAGCATGCGTCGTATTTCAGATGCCATGTATTACGATGTAATTAAAGGGTCGGATCTTAATCTACCCGGTATTAATGAAGAAATGAATCTTTTGTATGAGGCACATAAGGACAAGCTTGTTTCCGTTGCCATTTTTTCTTCCAAAGGGAAGCTGATTTCAGCAGTCCCGATTTCTTCGGAGAAGAAAAATCGGAAGGTTATGGAGCAGGGCTTTTTTTCTGTTGCTGTGGAACAGGTGGAAAACTTGCATTTTTCTCTTCCTCATGTGCAGAATCTTTTTGATGATCCTTCCTTTCGTACCCACTGGGTTATTTCCCTTAGCCGGGCGGTGGAGCTGAACCGTGAAGGGATGAGTGATAACGGCGTACTGCTTGTAGATATGAATTATGATTCTGTGGAACGAATGATGGAGAAGCTTAACGGGGAGGATAATGCCCGCTATTTCTACCTTTGCGATAAGGAGGGGAAACTGATTTATCACCCGCGCATACGCGAGATTCTTCGGGACAGCTTTCAGGAAAATGCAGAGGAAACCGCGGAGTGGGAGGACGGAATTCACTATATAAAAAAAGGAGAAAGGGAAAAAACGGTCATTATTGACACGATAGGCTATACCGGTTGGAAAATGGTATCGGTTATGGAGGAGAAGAACCGAATTTTTGCTCACGGGGGAATGCTTTATTATGTCTTTATCTTGATTTCCTTAACTCTTCTTATTTCACTTGTTTTTAACCAGCTTCTCTCTCTTAGGCTTTCCTATCCGATTCGAAAGTTGAATGAAGACATAGAAAGTATGGGGGAAAAGCGTTTGTCGATATCGGAAATTTCCGATTACGGAAGTACGGAAATCATTCATTTAGGAAAAACCCTTCTACAATCCTTTCAAAAGATAGACGAGCTGACGGAGGAAAAGCTTCATGAGCAGGAGGAGAAAAGACAGGCGGAAATGGATGCATTGCAGTCACAGATAAATCCGCATTTCCTCTATAACACGCTGGAATCCGTGGTCTGGATGATTGAAAGTGAAAAGCGGGAAAATGCAGTATTTATGGTGACGCAACTCGCCAGCTTTTTCCGCATCAGTCTTTCCGGGGGTAGAAATATTATTCCGCTTTCTCAGGAGCTTTTGCATGCAGAAAACTATATGAATATCCAAAAGCTTCGTTTTAAAAATAAATTTTCCGTTTATTTCGAGGTTCCTAAGGAGGTCTTAGACTGCCTGACGGTAAAACTTATTTTGCAGCCGATTTTGGAAAATGCGATTTATCACGGCATGGAGGGGATGGACGGAGACGGAGAAATTCGAGTAAGGGGAGAAAGAATAGAAGGGGACATTCCGCAGATCCTTCTGTCAGTGGAGGATAACGGCTTTGGAATGACGGAGGAAAAAGCGACCGCCCTTTTAGAAAGAGAGGACAATCTTCCCAGCTTTTCCGCTCAAAAAAAGAGAGGATCTGGGGTAGGGCTTATCAATGTGCATAAGAGAATTCGCCTCCGATTCGGCCCGGAATACGGACTAAAGATTATCACGGCTCCGGACGAGGGAACGAAGGTGGAAATCCGCCTTCCTTTCATAGAATTTACGGAGGAAAATCGGAAAGGCCTTGAACAGGGAAATTTATTTGCAGGAAAAAAGGAAGCTCCTGAGGGAGGGAAGAGCTCATGAAGGAAAACCGACTATTTACAACGGGCTTGGGAATCATAGCGTTTTTACTGCTTCTCCTCTCCTTGGGAAAACTGTTGGGAGAAAATCAGGCTCCGAAATATAAGCTATCCATCGTGGTTGACCGCAGCAGTTCCGCGGGTTGGGAGAAGTTTAGGAAGGGCTTAAATGCAGCTGCGAAGCATTACAACTTAGAATGTAATTTCGTGACTACGAATCGCTTTATTTCCATTCAGCAGGAGTATTTAAGTATTTCCAGAGAAATAAATAGCGGAGCGGACGGGATTATTACGGAGCTTCGTGCTACGGAAGGAACCGGAGAAATACTGAATGAGCTGGGAAAAAACAGCAAAATTGCGTTAGTGAACAGTGAGAAGGAATTTACGGAGGCTTCCGTTTCCGTGTCCTCTGTAGGCGTGGACGAAGAAGCCCTCGGAAAGGCTTTGGGAGCGGAGGTTTTGCGGAGTAATCTGCAGAAATATAAGCTCCGTATAGGGATTCTTTCCGGGAATCAAAATAAAGGAAATTTGAAAAGGCGCCTTCTTTCCCTGAAGAAGCAGCTCCTTGAAAATGGGCAGGAAATTGTCTGGGAAATTGAAGATAAAGGTCAGGTTTTGAAGGAACTTAACCGTGCGAATCACAAGAGAAGCGTAGATGTCATTATTGCCTTGGAAAACGACAGCTTGGAAATTGCGGCAAGATATTTAAGAGATACGGGAAGAAGCTTTGTGGAGCTTTATGGAGTGGGAGATTCCGATGAAGCGGTTTACAATTTGGATGCCGGCCTGATTAGAACATTGATTGTTATTGATCAATATGCAATGGCCTATTCCGCCGTGGAAGGTCTTTGGCTCAGCCTCTCCAACAGCAGGAGAGCGTCCGAGGATAGGCTGGTAGATTTTTATGTAGTTAAGGCAAGCAATATGTATACTGATGAGATAGAACATATTTTATTTCCTACAGGCTAGTACAGGGCTTTTGAGAGAAAAATTGCTTCCGACAAAATTATTTATAGGCCCGGGACAGGAGTTTATTATGAAAAGGAAAACAGCCATATCTCTACTTATACTCTTTAGCTTCTTGCTTCTTTTAAGCTGTAGAAAGGCGGAAGAAAAGGGTGAAAAGAAAAAAATCAAAATAGGAATTAGTCTTTATGATAGTTACGATACCTTCCTGACAGGCTATATGAAGGCCTTTGACAAGGAAGTAGCGGAAAGGCGCTCAGAGGGCTATGAGCTGAGTGTATCCCGCTATGATGCGGAAGGAAGTCAGGCGATGCAAAATGAGCAGGTAGAGGAAATGCTGCAAAATTCCTGTGATGTACTTTGTGTGAACTTGGTTGATCGTACGGCTCCTTCGGAAATCATTGATATGGCTCAAAAGAAAAATGTGCCTGTTATTTTCTTTAACAGAGAACTGGTGGAAGAGGATCTTTCCCGTTGGAACAGACTCTATTATGTGGGAGCGGATGCAAAGCAGTCGGGAATCATGCAGGGAGAATTAATTGCAGAGGACTTTCTTTCGGAAGGACAGGAGGCTTCCGCGCTCTCGCCTTTGGTGGATAAAAATGAAGATGGAAGGATTCAGTATATTATCTTTGAAGGTGAGGCCGGACATCAGGACTCTATCATGCGTACCGAGTATGTAATCAATACTTTAATGAAGAAGAAAATTTCTCTGGAAAGGCTGAGCTACGGGATTGCAAACTGGAATAGGGCGGAAGCACAGAGTAAGATGATGCAGTTTTATTCTGAATTTCAGGATAAGATTGAATTAATTATTTCGAACAATGACGACATGGCGCTTGGCGTAATCGATGCGTATGATAAAATAGGGGTGCCTAAAGATAAACGCCCTTTGATTTACGGCATAGACGGAACAAAGGTAGGAGTTAATGCGGTAAAAAAGGGAAGCCTCCAGGCTACAGTATATAATGACGGAAGAGGGCAGGCGGAAGCACTGTTTCGTCTGGCATTTCAACTGGCAGTCTCTACAGGAGAAAAGGAGGAAATTCAGAAGATTACCAGATTCCCCTATGCGAAGGTAAATCAGGAAAATTGTGAAGAATTTCTACAGGAAGATTAAGTTGCATTCTTTTGGAGTAATGAAAGGGAGTGAACAAATGAAGGAGAAAAAAATGGAGAATAGGAAGAGAATAGATTACGGTATTACGGGTATTCCGTTTGCGGCAATACTTCTTTTATGCTTTTTCTTTTTTATTTATCCGGAAAATTCGAATCGAATTCTTTCCGGAATCAGGAACTTTTTGGGAACAGAGTTTGCGGTATATTATTTGGGACTTGGGGCCTTTGTTTTTCTGCTGTCGCTTTATATAGCTTTTTCTTCCTACGGAGACATAGTTCTCGGAAAGCCGGATGAAAAACCGAAATATTCCTTCTTCAGCTGGGGAAGTATGATGTTTACCGCAGGACTGGCCGCGGATATCCTCTTCTATTCTTTTTGTGAGTGGATTCTTTACCTAAAGGAGCCCTATGTTCAGAGTCTTGGAAGAAGAGAAGAGTGGGCGACAGCCTATACTCTTTTTCACTGGGGACCTATTCCTTGGAGTTTTTACCTAGTTCTTGCTTCTGCCTTCGGTTTTATGCTTCATGTAAGAAAGCGGAGCCGACAGCGTTATTCAGAGGCATGCAGACCTATTTTAAGGGAAAAGACAGATGGCCTTTTGGGAAAAGGTATTGATATTTTGGCTATATTTGCCCTGCTGGCAGGAACAGCCACGACCTTTTCCGTGGCGACACCTCTAATGGCGGAAATTATGCAAAAGCTTTTGCCGGGGGTTTCCTTAAGAGAATTGACGCTTATCATTTTAGTTGTGACTTGTGCACTCTATACTGTTTCCCTACTGAAGGGAATGATGGGGATTTCTCTTCTTGCTAAGGCCTGTACTTGGCTGTTTTATGCACTTTTAGCCTATGTCTTTTTTGCGGGAGGAGCAGCCAATTTCATTTTGAAACATGGATTTCTTGCTCTGGGAAAGATGATAGAGCACTTTCCAACGATGGCCAGCTATACCGATCCTATGGGAGAAAACCATTTTCCGGAAAACTGGACTATTTTCTATTGGGCCTATTGGATGGTATGGTGTGTGGCATCCCCCTTCTTTATTGGAAGCATCAGTAAAGGGAGAACGATACGACAGACGATTCTCGGAGGCTATGTTTTTGGTGTGGGAAGTACCTTTGTCAGCTTTCTCATTTTAGGAAACTATGCCCTCTCCCTCGAACTATTTCATAGATTGCCTGTAGTGGAAATCTACGAAAGTAGTCAATCTCTTTATGAGACAGTGGTGAAATGCTTGGAGAGCCTTCCCTATGCGCCTATAGTGCTTACGCTTTTACTTTTCAGTATGTTTGCCTTTTATGCAACCTCCTTTGACTCTATTGCCCTAGTGGCTTCACAGTATAGCTATAAAAGCCTTGCAGAAGGAGAGGAACCGGGAAAAAAAGTGCAGGGATTTTGGGCGATTCT
>CAUTEL010000077.1:0-7386 GCA_963537185.1 uncultured Oribacterium sp.
GAGAAGAGGAGTTGGAGCGGATCCGGCAACTGGAAGCATCTCCCGAGTACCAAGAGAAGATCCGGATTCTTCGGGAGAAGATGAAAATTAACATCAGATGGAAGATGTATAAAATTGCACTAGTAATAGGAATAGTCTTACTTTTTGCCATGTTCAAATTTGTAGGCATCGTTATTGCAGCCGTTTTTGGATTTATTATCGTCTATCCCGTATATAAAAGGAAGCGAGAACTCTTTCGTGAAAAGAAAGAGAACAACGAAGTCCTTTATGTGGAAAAGTTTTTATCGCCTATTGTAAAAGAAATTTTTCCTATGGGAGAAATGAAGGTCACTCCGGACTTTCTTCTGGATCCGGTAAAAAAGGTTTGCCCCTCTTCCAGCAATTATCGAGGAAATACGGAACTCTGCTTTCACGATAACAGAGAACTCTCTGTGATGAATCTTTATGCCTATCACATCGTGGAAAGTACGGACAGCAAAGGAAGAACATCGAGAAAAGAAGTGACTGATTTCTACGGACAGGTTTTCCGAATGCAGTTCCCGAAATCTTTTGCAGGACATATCCGAATTATTCCGACGGAGAAAACAGCCATTTTGAAGAGAGAAGTACAGAATTATCCGGGTAAGCAGAAAAATGAGCTGAAAATCGATACGGAGGACATCAGGCATAATGAACATTACAATATTTTCTGCACCGATGAGTTCATGGCGAGACGCTTTTTAAATCCGACTGTCTTAGACTGGTTTGATAAAAATATCTCCGAAAGCCGAACGGCTATCTATATAGAAGATAGCACCATGTATATCTCCCGCTATACGGGATATCAGCTTTTCCCTGTTCCCGGAACGGTAGATGCGATAGATAAGCTTTCCATGGCGGAAGAGTATAAGAAACTTCGCGCGGAGATTGACTTTATAGAGAGCTTTACAGAGATATTTAAAGCATGCTAAGTGCTTGTTGCGTGAAAAAAACGGAAGAATTTAGCTTGAGAAAAAGAGCAAAGCTCATTTTCATAAAAAGAAGAGAAAAGGAGAAAAAATATGGTTTTCATTCCGATTATAGTATTGGCAGTAGTTGTTTTCTTTTGGTTTATCGGACAGAGTAATAAACTAAATCGCTATGTGGTTTCTATCGAGGAATCCAAGAAGACGGTGGATATTACGCTCGTAAAGCGCTACGACACGATTTCCGAGATGCTTAAAGTAGCTAAGGCCTATGCAAAGCACGAAGAAAAGGTTTTTACGGAGCTTGTAGGCTTAAGGCAGGGAGGCAGCATGAAAGACACCAATCAGGTGATTGCGAATCAAAATGATGTCCTTTCCCAGATTCACGCGGTGGCGGAGAACTATCCGGATCTTTTGTCCTCTCAGCAGTTCCTTGCTCTGCAGAAGGAGATTGCGTCTGAAAATGAGGATCTTGCAGCGGCAAAACGCATCGTAAACAGCAATGTTCGTGTAATCAATCAGGAAATAGTGAGCTTCCCCACCTCTCTTGCTGCCAGTCTTAAGGGGATGAGTAAGTTCGAATTTTTGGAGGAGGATTTGCAAGGAAAGAGAGATTTGAAGGATCTGAATTACGATATTTAATAGAAAATTTTTGTCAATATTATTTTCATCAATACTGCATGGTAAAAATCCGTTGCCTTGGCTGTAATATTACAGCTAAGGCAATTGTTTCGTAAGGCAATCATTTATGCGAAGAAACAATATTCTTTTTTGGAATAGCAGCTATTTACTATTGTAGCTTTAGCAAGATTAGTGCTATAGTTTAGCGGTGTAAATTAAGGAAGATGCGTCAAAACAGGCGTATTTTTACAAAGAAAATGGAGGCAAATTTATGTCTTATGTAAGTGAAGTATATCAGGCGCTGGAGAAGAAGCATCCTCATGAAGCGGAGTTTTTGGAGGCTGCAAAGCGAATTTTGGAGTCCCTTTCTCCTATCGTGGAAGCCAATGAAGATTTGTACCGGAAGAACGCATTACTGGAGCGTTTTGTGGAGCCGGAAAGAATTGTGAGTTTCCGTGTGCCATGGACGGATGATCAGGGAAAGAATCATGTGAATATCGGCTACCGTGTGCAGTTTAATTCCGCAATCGGACCATATAAGGGAGGACTTCGTTTCCACCCGACCGTAAATCAGGCAATCTTAAAGTTTCTCGGTATGGAGCAGATTTTAAAGAACTCTCTTACGGGACTCCCTATCGGTGGCGGTAAGGGCGGTGCGGACTTTGACCCGAAGGGAAAGTCAGAAGCGGAAGTTATGCGCTTCTGCCAGAGCTTTATGACAGAGCTCTATAAGTATATCGGGGCAAATGAAGACGTTCCTGCCGGAGATATCGGCGTAGGAGGAAGAGAAGTTGCCTTTATGTACGGGCAGTATAAGAGAATTACGAATCTCTATGAAGGGGTTCTTACTGGAAAGGGAAGGTCCTTCGGAGGATCTCTGGCTCGTCCGGAGGCAACGGGCTATGGCTTAATCTATATTGTGGATGAGATGCTTAAGGCTGCCGGAAAAGAACTGAAGGGACAGATACTTGCGGTTTCCGGCTCCGGAAATGTAGCGCAGTATGCAATTCAAAAAGCGGAGAGCCTTGGAGCAAAGGTAGTGACCTGCTCGGATTCAAGCGGTTATGTTTATGATCCGGAGGGCATAAAGCTCGATGTACTTTTCGATATTAAGCAGGTAAAGAGAGGAAGAATCTCCGAATATGCAGAGCGTGTTCCGGGAGCAAGTTTCCATGCGGGAGAGCGTCCATGGGCTGTAAAATGCGATGTGGCATTACCCTGTGCGACACAGAACGAGCTTAATGGAGAGGAAGCCAAGACTTTAATCGAGAATGGCTGCTTCTGCGTTGCGGAAGGCGCAAATATGCCTTCCGATGAGCATGCGGTAGATATTTTCCTGGAGAAGAAAATCCTTTATATGCCGGGTAAGGCTGCGAATGCCGGCGGTGTTGCCGTGTCCGCCTTGGAGATGAGCCAGAACTCACAGCGACTTTCATGGAGCTTTGAGGAAGTGGACGAAAAGCTGAAGGGAATCATGCAGAATATTTATAAGAATGTATCCGGAGCCGCAAAGAAATACGGCTATGAAGGAAACTTTGTAGTCGGTGCGAATGTGGCCGGCTTTGAGAAGGTCGCCGAGGCGATGCTTAGCCAGGGAATGGTATAAGAATAGAGTCAAGTAAAAGAAAAGGAATATAGTAGGAAAGCGTGAAAAGAAGCGGATTATAGCTTAAATCCCTCCCTTTTCCCGCTTTCTTTTTTTTATTAAGAAGTATCTCCTCTTTTCTAAAAATTCCGAGAATAGCCTTGCATTGACATAGAAAGTATCGTAATATGCATGGGTACTATTGGGCAGAAATGCCAAAATTGAAGGAGATATGATGCATAAGTTTCTGCGCTCTATAGGATTTTCCGCATTACAAAATGATCGTGAGACGGAATTCTACTTAGACAGGGCAATTCATGAAAAATATCGTACCGCTTTTGTGGCAGGCGAATCCGGAAGAGTGGTAGAGCAATATCAGTTGCCGGTGGCTCCTTCCATGGGCATAACTGTAGTAGGGCACAGGGATATGGACGGTGCCTTTGTCAGAGACTATTATTTTCCGTATATGCATTCATATGAGGGAACTCGCACGGAGGAGGCCGGAATAGAAAGGCATACGGAAAGAGAAACCTATGCCGGAATCATGGAAGACTTTAGCTCTGGAATCACTCTGATTTTCTATTTGTGTAATTCTCTGGAAGCCGGACAATTAAAGAAGATGGGAGTAAAAATACAGCCTAAACGGGCATTTTTAACGGGTATGGCCACAGAAGGAAAGGTTCTTCTTCCCATCGAAAAGCAGGAAGAGGACGAAGAGCATTTTAAACAGAGAAAACGGGAGCAGAAACGCCTTTTTGATGCGGCAAGGGCGGGAGATGAGGATGCCATTGAAACCCTGACGGAAACGGATATGAACCTGATGTCGGAAATTAACCGCCGAATAGAAGAGGAAGATTTATATACGCTGGTGGAAAGCAGTTTTATGCCTACAGGTGTGGAATGTGACCAGTATGCTATTCTTGGAGAAATCATTTCTTTACGGGTAAAGAGCAATGTTTATACTCATGAAAATGTACTCGATTTAAAGGTACAGTGTAATGATGCCATTTTCCATGTCTGCATGAATGAGAAGGATCTTCTCGGTGTTCCGGCTATCGGAAGACGCTTTAAGGGCAGCATCTGGATGCAGGGAGAAATGGAATTTTTAGAAGAAAATACATAGAGCGTTATGAAAGAAAAAGAAGATATACTTTCACACAGCAAAGATTTACGGCGCATGGCGGAGGAGCGAGGTTACGCGACAACAAGCGCCTTTCTGTCGGAAGAGGAACGGGCAAAGTTCCTGCAAAGTATCAAGGGGGAGCGAGGCGCCTCCTATTTTCTTTTGCCGGAAAATGGGGAAAGACAGCTCTTTGTTTTCTACCCGAGGTTTATGACGGAGGAAGAGTGTAGAACTTCTCTTTCAGGAGAAAATGCGCCCTTTTCTATCATGGAAATTCGGGGAAAGCAGGAAAAATTCGCAGAGAAGCTCTCTCACAGAGATATTTTGGGGGCGGTAATGAATTTGGGAATTACCAGAGAGCAGGTCGGGGATATCCTTTTTCAGGAAAGCATCTCCTACCTTTTTCTATTACGGAAAATGAAGGACTATGTGGCGGAAAATCTTACGACTATCCGACACACTACTGTAGAAGTAAGGGAAGTTATGGATACGGAAGGGATAGAGAGAAGAGAGGTTGAAGAGCGGATTTTTGTGCCTTCCGAGCGACTGGATGCCGTTATTTCCGCCGTTTTCCATCTTTCGAGAGGAAACGCGCAGGAGTACTTCCAAAAGGAACTCGTTTACCGGGACGGGATAACGGTAAAGGGCAGCAGCAGTCTAAAGGGCGGAGAGAAAATCTCCGTCCGCGGACTGGGAAAGTTCCGCTATATCGGCGCAGAGAAGAATACGAAGAAAGGGCGGATTGTAGCGGTGATTTTGCGGTATGTTTGATAATGAAGTAAAGCTAACAAAGCTGCAGTCCCCTCTTTCGTAAAGGCGCTCTCGCTTGGGCTCCGTGACTGAGCGTGAGCTGGAGGCTCACTGCTCACTTTGCTTCGCAAAGCAGATTTCGAAGAAATCTGGTCGGATATAAAAACAGACTTTTCTGGTGAAAAGTCTGTTTTTACGCAGCGGTACTAAACTTGCACTTCGCGTCGCTCGTGTTCGTTAAGTGCCGGAGTCTCCGCACACTTTACTTAAGAGGGGACTGCAGCTTTGTTCATTCTCGCTATTCTTTTTCTTTGTATACTACTATCAAATAACTACGCAAAACTACCGCTTTTACCTAATAAGTGAGTACGGGCGCATTTTCTTAATGGTGACAGACTAATTATGCCTAAAAATCACCGGTTCTTGATCTATTCTGTTAGTTTATAAATTGCTAATTGTGCCTCCAGTGCAGCGGGAACTTTTGCGGAAATCAGGATGCCTTCTTCTTCGTAGGAGAGGGAGAGAAGTTTTCCTTCGCTTCGGATTCGATTTTCATAGGCGGAAGCGGTATAGGGAAGGAGGATGTCTACCTGCTTTAGGCCTGCCGAGAGGACTTGCGAAATCTTTTCGACAAGCTCTTCCAAGCCCAGCTTTTCCTTTACGGAAATGTAGAGCTTTTCACCTCTCAGCTTCGGAAGCTCTTCCAAGGGAAGAACTTTATCGCATTTATTCATCACATAGAGCATGGGAATATGCCCGGCTTCCAGCTTCTTTAGGGTGTCCAGCGTGGCATCCATGTGTTTCTGATAATTTTCGTCACTGTAATCCACGACCTGTAAAATCAAATCCGCTTCCACGGCTTCTTCCAAGGTGGAGTGAAAGGCATCGAGGAGCTTGTCCGGAAGAGAACGGATGAAGCCTACCGTATCGGCAAGCAGGAATTCTTCACCCTTCTCCTGTACAATTCTTCGAATGGTGGTATCGAGGGTGGCAAAAAGCATATCTTTTTCTTCTACGCCCTCTGCCTGATTTTCCTTACTGAGAAAAAGGAGCGCATTCATAAGACTCGACTTTCCCGCATTGGTATAGCCGACCAGTGCAACTCTCGGAATAGCCGCTCTATCTCTTTTTTGTCTTTTTACTTTTCGCACTTCCTCCTGTTTTTTTAATTCTCTGCGAAGGATGGCCATTTCCTCCTGAATTTTCCGCTTATCCAGCTCAATCTGCTTTTCTCCCGAACCACGGTTGGAAAGGGATCCGGAAGCGCCACTTTGACGAGAGAGGTTTTCCCGTAAGCCGACAAGGCGGGGGAGCATATACTCAAGCGTGGCGTACTTTACCTGCATCTTCGCTTCCTTGGTTTTCGCTCTTTCCGAGAAGATTTGTAAAATAAGCTGTGTGCGGTCTAAAACCTCACAGGGAAGTGCCTTTGTTAGATTGTGAAGCTGAGAGGGAGAAAGCGGATTTTGGAAAATAACGAGATTTGCCTCATGGAACAGAACGGCTTCTCGTACCTCTTCCACCTTACCGCTTCCGATAAAGCTTGCGCTGTCTTCTCTCGCAAGGCTCTGGCTAAGGCTTGTTACGGGACGAATGCTTAAAGCTTCGCAAAGCCCGGCAAGTTCTTCCATATCGAGAGAAAAATCCTTATTGTCCGGAAACTGTACTCCAACGAGGATAGCTTTTTTTTCTTCGATTTTATATTCTTCCATAAAACTCCTTTATACTTCTTTGGGATAGCCCCAGCCCTTAGCTCTTTTCACAAAGAAAAAGCTGAAGAGGAAGGGGAAGACCAGGAGAAAAAGATAATGCATAAGAATCCTTAGGGCAGTATCTGCGAAAAATTCCTCCGGCATAATGTCAATCATACGGCTCAGGGTAGGATCAAACTCCCAGTTTCCCTGCGAGAAGAAAATATGATGAAACTCTGTAAACGCGGTATTGAAATTTACTACGGCATAGAGGGAAAGGAGAAGCAGGACGGAAAGCAGTCCTATAGAGGTAAAGAGAAAGCCCTTTCCCAGAATATAAAAGGCTTTTCCGTGCTCCAAAATCAGAAGGAAAAAGAGAATGGCGAGGCAGGAGAGAATAAACATGGTGCGTAGTGTAAGACTTGTCGTAAACAGCACCCGAACATCCGCCATGTGGGAAGCCTCATCTTCTTGGTAAAACTCCGTGCTTTCTCCATTTACCAAAACAGGAATTAAAAGATTCTCCCGATCCCCCCGAAGATAACGCAGAGTTTCCCGCATCACATTTTCCAAATCGGAAAGAGGAATTTCCTCCCCCCTATATTCCTTAAGACTTTCTTCTACTTTGAATTTTTTAAATTCTTTTCTATAATAAGAGGAGTTATTATAACA
>CAUTEL010000078.1:0-7358 GCA_963537185.1 uncultured Oribacterium sp.
ATTTAAGCCTTCTTTTTCGAAAGAAAAAACAAAAAATTCTGCTTCTTTCCCTCTTTCTCTTTTTTCTTTCTTCTCTTCATTTTCAAAACGCTCTTGGCCATTTTCAAAAACAGCAGGAATGTGTAGAAAGAGTCCTCCCCTTAAACTGTACCGTAGAGGGAACGATTACTTCTCTATCCGAAAATGACAGCGCTTACAAGCTTCTCCTTAAAAACTGTGTGGTCAGGAGCTCATTAGGGAAAAAGCCGAAGGATCTCAGTAAAGCGCTGGAAGAGAAGTGGGAAGCCCGAAACAATTTACTCTTTCAAAAAATACAGGTTCTTTTTAAAAAAACTGAAGAGGAAGACTCCGAGTCTCTTTACTATCCCGGGGATAGGGTGGTTTTTCGTGGAAAATTCATGGAGCTTAGCCCTGCAATGAACGAGGGAGAATTCTCCTTTTTACAATATTGTAAGGGAGAGGGTATAGAAGCTTTTTTTCTGGCAAATAAAGGGGAAGTCCACGAAAGCGACTCTTCCCCCTTCTTAAAGCTTCTCTACAAATTAAAACTACAAGCCTCCCGTGACTTAGAGAAACTGTATCCCGAAGAGCAAAGTGCCTTTCTAAAAAGCCTTTTCCTCGGAGAAAAATCAGCCCTTTCAAAAAATGAGCGAAACCTCTATCAAGAAGCGGGAATAGCACATATCCTCGCAGTTTCCGGATTACATCTATCTCTTGTTGGAGCTACTTGTTTTATTCTACTCCGCCTTTTGGGAATGGAGCTTAGCCATACCTCTATCCTTTCTTCTTTCTTTGTCTTTTCTTTTGCGCTTTTTACCGGTGCTTCCGGCTCCACCCTCCGTGCTATGCTTATGTTTTTTGTCTACTTTCTTGGAAAAAATCTCGGGAGAGGGCAAGACAGGATTTCATCACTTTCTCTTTCTTTGCTCCTTCTTCTTTTCCTGCAACCTCTCTTTCTTTACTCTGTTGGCTTTCAATGCTCCTTTTACAGTCTTTTTCTCCTTCTGCTCTTATCTATCCGAGACGGTAAGGAGAAACGAAAAGCCCTCTCTAAAAAATGGGAAAGAGCAAAGAGAAAGAAAAGATTTGCAGAACTTTTATGGCTTCTCCCAAAAAGAATAAAGGAAGGAGGAAAAGAACTCTTTCTCTTCTATCTTGGCTTATTTCCACTTTTTTCCTTTTTGCAATCCTCTCTTCCGCTTTATGCTCCTCTTTTAAATCTTCTCCTCCTCCCCCTTCTCCCTCTTATCTTTCTTCTGGGTGTTCTTTCTATTCTTCTCTCTCATCTCCCCCCTCTTTTCTTTCCTCTAGTAAAACTGCTTTCACAAAGCCTGTCTTTTCTTTTAAGTCTTTTCCATGACCTCATTTGCTTTAGCTTGCAGCTCCCCTATTCTTCCCTTCTTTTAGGAAAACTTTCCCTACACGCTCTCTTTCTCTACATTTTTCTTTTTTATATACTCTTCCTCTTTCCTCTGCAGTCTAAAATAAGAAGAAGACAAATAGAAAAAAAAGAGAATGAAAGACAAAGAAACTTATCCTCTCCATACATTCCTCTCTATGCGATAAAAAAAATATGCCATTTCAAAAATATTCTTTCTCTTCTATTTCTCTGCTCTATCCCGTTCTTTCTTCCCTCTCCTCCTAAAGACTTAGAAATCACCGCCCTCTATGTAGGACAAGGCGACGGCTTCCTTATTCGAAAAGGTAATTTTGTCATGACAATTGATAACGGATCCTCCTCCGACAAAAATTTTCCGGAAAATACCCTGCTTCCCTACTGCAAGGCGAAGCGTATTCATAAAATCCAATATGCCTTAATTACCCATTCCGATATCGATCACACGAGCGGAATTCAAGCCATTTTGGAGGAGGGAAGTACGGAAAACACGCGTTCAGGCATAAAAAAACTACAGATTGAAAATCTGATTCTTCCGGTACAAGCCAAAGATGATCACCGCTATGATCTCTTAAAACGCCTTGCCGGAAGGCATGGAGCAAGGCTTCTGTATTGGAAAAACGGAAACAGTATAGTGTATGGTAATAAAAATCACTCTGTCTCTGACACAACTCCTCCCTCTGACACACTTTTTCCCTCCGGCACAGCTCCTTCCTCTGACACGCTTCCTCTCTCTGATACGAAGCCCTCCGAAAAATCAGCTTTTCTTTCCCTTCGCTGTTACTACCCACTCACAGATTCCCCCATGGAAGAAGCAAATGCGCATTCCTTGGGCTGTGTCCTTCAATATGGAGATTTCTCCATGGTCTTTACCGGTGATATGCCGAAAGAAGCCGAGGAGGCAATGCTTTCCGCTATAAAAAAAGAGGGGAAAAGCCCCTCTGTTGATATTGTAAAGCTCGCGCACCACGGCTCCAAAACCTCCTCTTCTCCACTTTTTCTTTCAGAAACAAAAGGAAAGTTCGCGCTCTTTTCCTACGGAAAGAACAATCGTTATGGACATCCGCATAAAAGCACTTTGGAAAAATGCTCTTACTTTCAGCTCATCCCCTTAGAAACCGCAAAGCTTGGAGAAATTCAAATCAAAACAGACGGAAAAAAATATGAAATCGTAGCCCCCTGCCGGGTAAGTTCATCGCTCCCTGCAGAAATGCCTGACAGCTAATATGCAAAGGAAGCTATCAAACGAGATACCTCCTGCTTTATCCGTAAGTAAAAGAAAAGGGGCTGTAAAAAAACAAAATAATAAAGTGATTTTTTACAGCCCCTGGTAGACTAGTTCAGTTCCTTCGGCCTCTTAACCACTGCCGCTCCAAGACCATTTTCTCCGATATGGCAGGAAATAAGAAGAGATAGCGGGCGAACCACAATTTCCTCTTCAAAGCGATTCGGAAACTCCGCCATGAGCTGCTCTCTAAAGTTTTCTGCTTGCTCTTTGTTGTCCGTATAAGCAATCGCAATATGGCAATCTTTCGCCTCCGGATCTCCCAAGCGCTCAAGGGTCTGATGTAAGCCCTCGATAATGGCTTCCCTAACCTGCTTTTCCGTTCTCACTTTCTTGTAGGAATCCAGCTTTCCTCCCTCATTGATGGCAAGAACTGGCTTGATTTGTAACAAAGTACCGATTGCTGCTGCCATGGGAGTAATTCTTCCCCCTCTTTTTAGATAGCTTAAGTTTTGTACCCCGATATAGATCCCGTTTTCTCCGGTAGAATGGTTTAGAATCTCCTGTATCGCTTTCCCGTTATAGCCCTTTTCCCCCAATTTTTTTGCAAAAATGCAGTGCATGCGCTGGGTCACGGAAACTCCACGGCTATCCGGCACAAAAACTCTTCCAAGATAAGGCTCATCCTGTGAGAGCATAATTGCCGTCTGGGTAGATCCGGAAAGTCCGGAGCTTAAAGGAATATGCACAATTTCATCGTATTCCTTAAGCAGCTCGTCCCAAGCCCCCATAACACTCTCCATGGAGGGCTGAGAGGTAGAAACCAGTTCTCCCGAAAGAAGCCTCTGAAAGAACTCTTCTCGGCTCATATTGATGTCTTCAAAATATTCTTCTTCCCCCATTCGGAAGGGCATAGGAACCACCTTGATTCCCAGCTCTCGTCCCTCCTCCGGGGTAATTCCCGAACCCGAGTCGGTACAGATTCCGATTTTCATGCCTACTCCTCTCTATTTTAAAGGAAACAAAACACTTGCTTCCCTCGCATCCTTAGCTTTTCCGGTATTTTTTAATCCGATTTTTCTACTTTTTCAGAAGGCTCTTTCCTGTCATTTCCTTTGGCTGCGGGATAGCCATGAGTTCCAAAAGAGTCGGTGCAACATCTGCAAGGCATCCACCCTCTCTTAAAGCATGCTTTTCTTCACTGACCAAGATAAAGGGTACCGGATTCGTGGTATGTGCCGTGTACGGCTCTCCAGTCTTTTCGTCCTTCATGATGTCCGCATTACCGTGATCCGCCAAAATGAAGAGATTTCCGTGCATGGACTCTACGGCTTCAACGACCTTTCCCATGCACTCATCTACTACCTCAATCGCCTTGATTGCTGCAGGAAGAACACCGGTGTGTCCCACCATGTCGGGATTAGCAAAGTTAGCTACAACCAAATCATATTTTCCGGAACGAATTGCCTCGGTCAGCTTCTCCGTTACCGTGTAGCAGCTCATCTCCGGCTTTAAATCATAGGTCGGAACCTCTTTTGGAGAGGGAACCAGAATTCTGTCCTCATTTTCATAAGGCTCCTCTTTCCCTCCGTTAAAGAAAAATGTAACATGGGCATACTTCTCGGTCTCCGCAATACGAAGCTGATTCTTTCCCAAGTTGGAAACCACTTCTCCCAAGGTGTTATGAATCTCTTCCTTTTCAAAAGCCACATGCTTATTCGGAATCGTAGGATCATAATCCGTAAAGCAGGCAAAGAAGATATTCTTTCTTGCCCCTCTATCAAAGAAGCTGAAATCATCATCACAGAAGGCATGACAGATCTCTCTTGCTCTATCCGGACGGAAGTTAAAGAAAATCATCGCATCACCGTCGGAAACAGTATGCACTCCATTCTTCTCAATCACAGTCGGAAGCACAAATTCGTCGTAAACCTTCTTCGCATAGGATGCATCGATTGCTTCTTCCACAGAACCTGCCTTTTCACCCGTGCCATCCACCATGGCGCGATATGCCTTTTCCACTCTGTCATAGTTCTTGTCTCTATCCATGGCATAGTATCTTCCGGAAATTGTTGCAATCTCTCCAACGCCAAGCTCCTGCATCTTCTTTTCTACAGCGAGAAGGAAGGATTTCCCGGAATCGGGAGGCGTGTCTCTACCGTCCAGGAAGGCATGCAGGTAAACCTTCTTTAAGCCTGCTCTCTTAGCAAGCTCCAAAAGGCCATAAATGTGCTCAATATGGGAGTGTACCCCTCCATCGGAAACCAGTCCCATAAAGTGCAGGGCAGAATCTTCTTTCTTGCAATGCTCTACCGCATCCTTTAAAGCCTTATTTTCAAAAAAATCACCATCCTGAATAGACTTTGTGATTCGGGTTAATTCCTGATAAACGATTCTTCCGGCACCCATATTCATATGCCCTACCTCGGAGTTTCCCATCTGGCCGTCAGGAAGTCCTACGAAAAGGCCGGAGGCCTGTCCCTCCACATAGGGAAATTCCTTCTTCAGTCTGTCCATAACCGGAGTCTTAGCAAGGGCAATGGCATTTCCGTCCTTCTCTTTTCTTTCTCCATAGCCGTCAAGAATCAATAAAACTGTAGGTTTCTTCATCTATATCCTCTCTTTCCATATCTGAGTAAAACTTTTCAAAAAATAAAAGCTAAAACACTTAAAAAGTCTATCCCAAACTGTGCTTTCCGTCAATTCTTAGAAGAATAAAAGCTTTCATTTTTTTCCTTAAAGACAGTAAAGCCAAATAAGTAATGCTAGTCTTTTCTTTGCTGTAATAGCTTAGCAGAACTCCTCCGCTCATAGCTTAAGTATTTTTTAGAACATTTTAAAATGACAAAAGACTACATTGCCATATTTTTGCAATGTAGTCCTCCTACTCTTTTAACGCGTATAGTATGCTCAGTTTAGTAGTTATCAGCCTTTCTCTCGAAATAAGCCTTCGGATGATTACAGCAAGGACATACCTCCGGTGCTTCTTCACCCTCATAGATAAATCCGCAATTTCTACAATGCCAAAGCGTCGGCTTATCCTCTTTAAAGGTAGTATTATCTAAAATCCCCTGTAAGAGTTCCTGATAACGCGCATCATGCTCCTTCTCTACCGCTCCTACCAAACGGAACTTCGCTGCAAGCTCCGGGAAGCCCTCTTTCTCCGCAACTTCCGCAAAATTCTTGTACATCTCAGTCCACTCATAATGCTCACCCTCAGCAGCGGCCTTTAAGTTCTCTGCCGTGGTTCCGATTCCGCCGCCAAGACCAGCAAGCTCCTTGAACCACATCTTTCCGTGATACTCTTCGTTTGCAGCAGTCTCTTCAAGAATCGCCGCAATCTGCTGATACCCGTCTTTTCTCGCTTGAGAAGCATAATAAGTATACTTATTTCTTGCCTGAGACTCTCCGGCAAATGCCGCCCATAAATTCTTCTCTGTTTCCGTACCCTTGTAGTTTGCCATAAGCATCCTCCTCTACAACTGTGCCGCCATGTGCTAAACATAGCGTAAATGATAACGAAATATTGCATAAATAACTTACAATACTCGTCGAGAAACAAATCAATTCAAAAACCGTCTCTTATGAAATAAATACATTGCCCAAGCGGTTGATTGTTACCGGCATATCTTCATAAGTAGAAATAGAGGAAGCACTCTTCCTCTATTTCCTTTGACCCAAACTGAGCCTTGACGATATTATTTTATTACAAAGCAAATGTGAGTGCAATCTCTTATTTATTGAAGTATCTCTTTAAAAGACCGTAGAAAGCCTTTCCGTGTCTAGCCTCATCTCTAGCCATCTCGTGAACAGTATCATGGATAGCATCCAAGTTAAGTGCCTTAGCTCGCTTAGCAAGGTCAACTTTACCTGCAGTGGCACCATTCTCAGCCTTTACACGAGCCTCTAAGTTCTCCTTAGTAGATGCGGAAACAACCTCTCCTAAAAGCTCCGCGAAACGAGATGCATGATCTGCCTCTTCAAATGCAGCCTGTCTGTAGTAATCACCAACCTCAGGATATCCCTCTCTGTAAGCCGCTCTACTCATAGCAAGGTACATACCAACCTCACAGCACTCACCCTCAAAGTTGGCTCTAAGATCCTTCTTAATGTCTTCAGGAACGTCCTTAGCAACACCGATTACATGCTCTGCAGCCCAAGTAAGCTCTCCGCTCTGCTCAACGAACTTGTCGGAACCTGCCTTACATACAGGACACTGCTCCGGAGCCTGTGCTCCTTCATAAACGTAACCACAAACTGAACAAACCCATGTCTTCATAACCTTTTCTCCTTTTTGATATTATTAGTTTACTGTTCCAAGCTTCGAACCCTCCAAAGTTCTACACTCATCACATATTCCTCGGAAGACCAAATCATGACCGGTTATTGCTCCGGGAACATAAGTCTCCGCCTCTGAATCCAAAGCTTCCGCAACCTTCATGGGAATATCATAGACTCTTCCACATTTCTCACACACAAAATGGTAGTGTGCCTTCACCGTAGGATCAAAACGATCCGCACCGGAAACAAATGTCAATCTTCTAATCTCTCCCAACTCGGAAAGAAGCTTCAGGTTTCGGTACACCGTTGCCAGGCTAATACCGGGATCCTTTGTTCTTAGTTCTGCAAAAATCGTATCAGCTGTGGGATGATCCTTATGCTCCCTAATCTGATCCAGAACTTCTGCTCGCTGTCTGGAATAATTCATCAGCCTTCCCTTTCTACTATCTTTTGTTT
>CAUTEL010000079.1:0-7302 GCA_963537185.1 uncultured Oribacterium sp.
GTGAAAAACAATGAGTTTCACACGTGCTCCATATTGGCGAAGACTTGCAAGCTCCATAAGGCTCATCTGAAAGGCACCGTCTCCCATGACGGCAATGATTTCCTTCTCTTTCTTTTTATCCTCTAAGCAAGCATTTTCTTTTTCTGCAAAATAAGCTCCGATTGCCGCAGGAAGGGAATAGCCCATGGTTCCCATTCCGCCCGAAGTTAAAAAGCGTCCTTCTTTCATTTTATAATGTTTACAGGACCATAACTGATTCTGCCCAACATCCGCTACATAGATGGCATCATCTTGCAGTGCCAGATTCAGTTCTCTAAGGAAATAATGCGGATTTACAAGAACAGAGTTTAATTCTTCTCTTTTTTTCTTTTCTATAAGGAGTTCCGTCTCCTCTTTAATGCCATTTAATTCCTCCATCCAATCCGGATAGGAAAGCTCCGCTTCCACATGAAGAAGACTATCCAGTACACTGGAAAGATCTCCTACCAAAGGAATCTCCGGACCGGCATTTTTCCCGATTTCCGCAGGATCCACATCGATATGTACCAAGGTTTTATTTTCCGTAATTAAATCCGGCTGGCTTATAGAGCGATCAGCCACTCTTGCCCCCATCATGATGATAAGCTCCGCTCTATTCATGGCCTTATTTCCGTAAGACCTTCCGTTGTTTCCAACCATGCCGAAGTACAGCGGATCCTGATCCTGCATAGTGCCGAGCCCCATCATGGTGCTTACCACGGGGATATTAAATTTGTGAGAAAACTCCCTTACCTTTTCTGAAGCCCCCGCTAAATGCACACCGCCTCCCACACAAAGAATCGGTTTTTTTACACTGAGAAGACGCTGAAACAGACGCTTAATCTGTACCGGATTTCCCTGAACAGTCGGCTTATAGGTACGCATCTTCAGATCATCCGGGTACTGAAACTTTCTAAGGCTTGCCTTCTGTACATCAATGGGAATATCGATTAAAACCGGGCCTTTTCGTCCTGTCATCGCGATATGAAAGGCCTCTTTAAAAACCTTTGGAATTTCTTCTGCATTACGAAGAGTATAGCTGTATTTCACAAAGGATTCCGAGGCGCCGCAGATATCCGCCTCCTGAAAGACATCCGAGCCTAGCAGACGACTTTCTACCTGTCCCGTAATCACAATGAGAGGAATACTATCTGCAAAGGCAGTTGCAATCCCGGTAATCACATTCGTTGCTCCGGGACCGGAGGTCACTGCACAAACTCCGGGCTTTCCGCTGATTCGGGCATAACCGTTTGCTTCATGTGCCGCATTTTGCTCCGTACGAACCAAGATACTTTTTATATCGGTACTTTCCAAGCTGTCAAAAAAAGGACATATTGCTACACCTGGATAACCGAAAACATAGCTAACCTTTTCCAGCTCCAAACATCTTACAATCGCATTTGCACCGGTCATCTCCCCTCCTATCTAATGCACTTTACTACACCAGCAAAAACCCTTCCTCACGAAAGCGCTTCTTGATTTCTTCTATATGCTTAAAATCTCGTGTTTCAATCCTTAATGTCAAATAGCAACCGTTGATATCCGAATCCTCCACATTCATGTTGTGGTCGACCTTCGTCACATTGGCTCCGAGCTCCGCAATAATACGGGATACCTCTTCCAATTGTCCCGGCTTATCCAAGAGGGAAAGAGTCAGAGAAGCCTTTCTTCCTGTCTTTAAAAGACCGCGACTAATGACACGGGAAAGAATATTTACATCAATATTTCCACCGGAAATAATACAAACCACCTTTTTCCCTTTAAACGGAAGCTTATTGAAAAGAACTGCCGCAACAGAAACTGCACCGGCCCCCTCCGAGACAATCTTCTGTTTCTCCATAAGTGTTAAAATCGCCGCGGCAATCTCATCATCACTGACGGTAACCAGTTCATCCACATACTCTCTTACCATTTCGTAGCTTAAGTTTCCCGGAGATTTTACAGCAATACCGTCCGCAAAAGTATGCACCTCTTCGAGGCTCTCCAGCTTCTTATCCGCTACTGCCTGCACCATGGAGGCCGCTCCCTGCGCCTGCACACCATAAACCTTACATTTCGGGTTTAATTTTTTTACTACGAAAGAAACTCCGGAAATAAGACCCCCGCCACCAATCGGAACCACAACGGCATCCGCATCCTCCAGCTGTTCCATTATTTCCATCCCGATAGTGCCCTGCCCTGCCATAACATCGATATCATTAAAGGGGTGAATAAAAACCGCACCGCTCTCCTTCTGGTATTCTACCGCCGCATTATAGGCATCATCGTATACACCGTCAATCATGCGTACTTCCGCTCCATAATTTCTGGTCGCTTCCACCTTGGAAATAGGAGCTACAGCAGGAAGGAAAATAGTGGATTTCGTTCCTGCTTTTGTTGCAGCAAGAGCCACTCCCTGAGCATGATTTCCCGCAGAACAGGCTACTACACCTTTTTTCTTGTCCTCCTCGGAAAGGGTGGATATCTTAAAATAGGCACCTCGAATCTTGAAAGAACCGGTATTTTGTAGATTCTCCGTCTTTAAATACAGGTCACAATCTGCCTCTATTCTTGTCGCATGCACAAGATCCGTCTTATTGATTACCGGCTTCAGTACATGAGCCGCCTGATAAACTCTGTCCAGCGTAAGTTCCATTTTCCCCTTCTTCCTGCTAATCTTTTGTATCAGATTCACAAACCCTTAGTTTTGCTTATCTACGATAAACCTTTTTTTCAAAGCGTATCGTAGACAAGCAAAATATCTTCTACTCCTCAAAGCAAAATTATATTTATCTAGCCTGATCCAAGTCCTGAACCTGCTTCCATCCCATCTTGTTACGAAGGTCCCTTCCGGTTTCGGAAACCAAATTGTTCAACTTTGCCTCTCTCATCGCAAGGAAATGCGGTCTACCGGCCTGGTTCTCCAAAATCCAATCTTTTGCAAAGCTACCGTCCTGAATATCCGCTAAAATCTTCTTCATAGCGGCCTTTGCTTCCTCTCCGATAACCTTCGGGCCTGCTGTATAGTCTCCATACTCTGCAGTATCGGAAATGGAATAGCGCATGCCTTCAAAGCCGGCATTGAAAATCAAATCCACAATCAGCTTCATCTCATGTACACATTCGAAATAGGCATTTTCCGGCTTATATCCTGCTTCTACAAGAGTATTGAAGCCGGCCTCCATAAGAGCGCAAACGCCGCCGCAAAGCACTGCCTGCTCACCGAAAAGATCGGTCTCTGTTTCCTCTTTAAATGTTGTTTCCAGAATTCCTCCTCTTGCTCCGCCAATAGCCGCAGCATAGGCCTTTGCAATATCCATAGAGTTTCCGGAAGGATCCTGTTCGCAAGCTACGAGGCAAGGTACTCCCTTTCCGTCTACATACTGGGAACGAACTGTGTGACCGGGGCCCTTAGGAGCAACCATGATGACATTCACATCCGTTGGAGGAACAATAGCATGGTAGTGAATGTTAAAGCCGTGTGCAAAAGCAATCGTCTTTCCTGCACTAAGGTTTCCGGAAATCTGCTCCTTGTAAAGCTTTGTCTGCTTCTCATCATTGACCAAAATCATGATGATATCCGCCTGCTTTGTCGCTTCATCCGTATTGAAAACGGTAAAGCCGTCTTCTTTCGCTTTTGCAGCAGACTTTGAACCCTCATACAGGCCGATGATTACATCCACGCCGCTATCCCGTAAGTTTAAAGCATGGGCATGACCCTGAGAGCCATATCCGATAACCGCTACCTTCTTGCCCTTTAAAAGAGTCTGATCACAATCCTTTTCATAGTACATTACAGCCATTTTTCTATCTCCTTTTCATTATTCTGGCGAAAGTGATAAACAAAAGTTTTCCCGACTTAGAGCGAGCTCTTGTCATAAAGGAATTTGTCTTTTTATCACTTCCTAATCCCTAAGGAACAGTTCTGTTCCCACTCTATCGCGAAGCCTTCCGACACGAAGATTTTTATATCTTCCTGCCTTTTAGGCATTGCACGTTTGATTAAGCTATCGACAAAATCTTAGTTTTACTCTAAATCCGTGACAGACATAAGCTCTACCTTTCTTACATCGTAGAGTTTTTCCAGCTGGGAAATGACCTGCATCCGCATATACTCGTCTCCGGTGGAAACGATTTCTATCTTGGTACAACCCGGAATTTCAGTTGGTCCTGCCTGAATGGATTCTATATTATAGCCTCTCTTGCAATACAAACCGGTAATACGGTTCAGAACACCGAAACGGTTATTTACAAAGAGGTCAATGGTAAACTTCTTCATGCTTTCTCCTTATAAAATAATTTCTTCCACTGACTTTCCGGGTGGAATCATCGGTAAAACCTTCTCATCCTTATCAATATGGCAGTCAAGGAGTACAGGTCCTGCAATACTATTTCTTTCCTCTAAGGCCTTTTCCAGCTCCGAAATCTTATGAATGGAAAATCCCTTTCCGCCGTAAGCTTCAATAAGTTTTACAAAATCCGTCCCTCTATCCAAGACCGTTGCGGAATAGCGTTCTCCGAAAAAGGCTGTCTGCCACTGCCTAACCATACCGAGTACCTGGTTATTTAAAAGGACGATTGTAATCGGAAGCCCCTCTTTTACCGCCGTACAAAGCTCATTGCAGTTCATGGAGAAGGAGCCGTCCGAGGTAATCAGCACTGTTTCCTCTTTCTTCTTGGCAAGGCAGGCACCGATTGCGGCTCCCAAGCCGTACCCCATGGTTCCGAGTCCCCCTGAGGTAAGAAAGGTTCTTGGCTTCTCAAAGCGATAATACTGCGCTGTCCACATCTGGTGCTGTCCTACATCGGTAGCTACAACCGTTTCATCCTTCGTATACTTTCGTACCGTATCCAAAATATTTTTCGGATGAAAAGCGTCCTTCTTAGGGTTCTTCACAACTTGGTAAGAATCTATTTCCTTCCACCACTCCGAGTTCTTTCTTTCCTTAATCTTGGGAAGAATGGACTTCATCCATTTTTTAACATTGGCCTGCACAGAGCAATCGGGAGACAGATTCTTTCCCAGTTCAGCTTTATCAATATCCACATGGATAACCTTGCAATTCTTCGTGTATCGGGAAAGATTGCCGGTCGCTCTATCGGAGAAACGAACACCGACTGCAATCATCAGGTCACATTCCGACTGCACCTTGGCTGCCTGATAGCTGCCATGCATTCCCACAAGGCCAAGACTCAAGGGATGAGAATCCGGAAATGCCGTCCGTCCCATCATACTTACGGCAACAGGGGCATTTAACTTTTCGGCCAATTCCCGAAGATAGTCCTCTCCTCCGGCAGAAACAATACCGCCGCCGGCATAGATAAAGGGCTTCTTTGCTTCATTAAGAAGCTTTACTGCAGCCTCCTCATCATAGGGAAGCTCCGCTTTCTCCGGCATCCTGGGAAGTACTGCCACTCCGTACTCGCATTCATTTACCTGCACGTCCTTTGGAATATCGATAAGCACAGGTCCCTTTCTTCCGGAATTCGCAATTAAAAAGGCTTCCTTTATGGTCTGCTCGAGCTCCGATACTTCCTTTACCATGAAGTTATGCTTTACAACCGGCTGGGTAATGGAGACGATGTCCACCTCCTGAAAGCTGTCTCGTCCTAAAGCTTCGGTTGCCACATTTCCCGTAATTGCGACAAGGGGCACGGAATCGAGGTAAGCATTCGCAATACCGGTAACGAGGTTGGTCGCCCCCGGACCGGAGGTAGCAATCACGACTCCGACCTTTCCACTTGCTCTTGCAAAACCGTCCGCGGCATGAGCCGCTCCCTGCTCGTGTGCCGTTAAGACATGGTGAATTCGGTCTCTGCATTGATACAGCTCATCATAAATGTTTAAAACCGCACCGCCGGGATAGCCGAATACGGTATCCACACCCTGCCGAATGAGTTCTTCAATTAAGATCCTTGCTCCTCTAAGTTTCATCCCAAAAATCTCCCTCTTCATTGAAAAAGCCTTACAGCGTAACGCTGTAAGGCTAAAGGCTCTCTAAGCTGTCTTTATCTTCCTAATGAGGCGTTACACAAACAATCACTACTGTCTAAGACAATAATGTTCACGAGAATAATAATGACTGTTAGTGCAACTAAAGCATTCATTCGCTTGCTCCTCCTAAAAAATATGTTTGGATTATCCCATAGCCCTTTTTTTCTGTCAAGAATTTTCTGATTATGGGAGATATAACTTCAAAGTAAAAATAGTGGAAACCCCTGTTTTTTTAATACGCACTTTTATGCCGGTAAAACATTATAACCGTATTCTGCCGTAATTTTTCCAAAGTAGAGGTTCTTCATGGCTGGCAAAAACCATGGCTCTTTTCCCTAAGTTTTCTAAAAGAAAACGCTCCAGTTTCTGCTGATTTTCTTCATCTATACCGGTAAAAGGTTCATCCAAAAAAAGAATATCGAAATCCGGAAGCATTGCCCGTAAAAAGCTAAGGCGTCTTTTCATTCCTCCAGAGTATTCTGAAACCTTTTTTTCAAAATCTTCTCCGAAAAGCAATTGTTCAAAAAAATGTATTTTTTCCGAAGCAGTATAGGAAGAAGGAATCAGGAACAGATTTTCCATAGCGGATAGCTTCTCTAAAAGTCTATTTTCCTGAAACATCCAGGAAGAACGCAAACCGTTTCCGCCTCTTGCCGCCTCTCCCATAACAATAGAGAGCTCACCGCCATCTAAGTTCTCAAGGGAAGAAAGAATGCGCATCAAACTTGTTTTTCCCTTTCCGGATTCTCCTTCTATGCGATATATAGAATGCTTCATAAAATCAAGCCGGCAGGAAAAATCATGAAAAATACTCTGCTCTCCATATTTCTTTTCCCCCTTTGTTATCTCCAATACCATCAAATACTTCCTTTCGAAAAAGCTTTTTTTAATACATATAGAACTAGCAGTTCAAAAAACTTGGATAAAGCAATCATGATGATGCTCCACGCAAAAACCTCTCCCATTTCCAGGCTCACCTTTGCATCCATAAGCTGATAGCCTATGCTGTTTCGTACTTGTCCGATCAGTTCCGCTGCAATTCCGCTTTTCCAGGAAAGTCCCATAGCAAGCTTCGCGCTGCTTAGCATCTGCGGATAAATTCCGGGAATCAAAATATAGCGGAAGCGATTCCAAGGAGAAAAACGGAACACATTCGCCATCTCCAAAATATCTTTATCCAGCTTCTTTAAGCCTTCCAAAAAATTAAAATAAAAAATCGGAAAGGACATCCAAAAACTGATAAAAAAAGATAGATTTGCTCTCCCTATAAAGAAAAGCAATATAATGACAAAGCTTGCAACGGGTAGGCT
>CAUTEL010000080.1:0-7283 GCA_963537185.1 uncultured Oribacterium sp.
CAATCTCATAAACTCTTTCCATACCGCCGATAATCAGACGCTTTAAGTAAAGCTCGAGAGAAATACGAAGCTTTACATCCTCATTTAAGGCATTGTAATGGGTTTCAAAGGGACGCGCTGCCGCACCGCCTGCATTTTCCACAAGCATCGGTGTCTCCACTTCCATGAAATCTCTTCCGGCAAGGAAATTCCGGATTTCACGGAGAATCTCGGAGCGCTTCATGAAAACCGTACGGCTATCCTCATTCATGATGAGATCCACATATCGCTGGCGATAACGGGTATCCGTATCCTGTAAGCCATGGAACTTTTCCGGAAGCGGATAGAGGGACTTGGAGAGCAGAACAATCTTCTCCCCGTGAATGGAAATCTCACCTGTCTGGGTCTTAAACACAAAGCCGGAAACTTCTACAATATCTCCTATATCCAGCTTCTTATAGGCCTTGTATTCCTCTTCTCCAAGACTTTCCCGGCTCACATAAACCTGAATCTTTCCGTCTCTATCCTGCACATGGAGGAATCCGGCCTTTCCCATTACGCGTTTTGCCATAACACGACCGGCAACCACAACCTGCTGATTTTCCAAAGCGGAGAAGTTCTCTTTAATCTCTACGGAATGGTGTGTCTGCTTTGCTTTGGTAATAACAAACGGATCCGCCTGAGCGTCCTGCAACTCCTTCAACTTGTCATATCTTGCCTTCAAAATATGGTTCATGTCTTGCATTTGATCTTTTTCTCCCATGGCTTTCCCTTTCTTATCCCAACTATCCACAAAGTTCCTCTGTTTCATTGCTGATTTCTCCACTAGTTAAGAAATGAAGAAAATCCGGCAAAGACTCTTATTCCTCATTAAAGCGCTCAACAGAAAGAACCTTATAATCCATATTACCTGCCTGTGTCTCTACAGTAATCGTGTCTCCGGCCTTATGATGAAGTAAGGCCATCCCTACCGGTGACTCATTAGAAATCTTTCCCTGTAAGGAATTGGCTTCGGTTGATCCAACGATATGATAAACTACTTCCTCATCAAATTCTTTGTCGTAAAGCTTAACCTTGCTTCCGATATTAATGCTGCCTTCCTCCGCCTCATCAACCACTTCCGCATTTTTCAAGAGATTCTCAATCTCTACAATTCGTTCTTCAATTTCTCTCTGCTCATCCTTTGCGGCATCATATTCGGCATTCTCGGATAAATCTCCCTGCTCTCTTGCCTCTTTGATTTTTTCTGCAATTTCCTGTCTTCTGTTAACCTTTAAATCATGTAATTCCTTCTCCAGTTTATTTAAACCTGCTCTGGTAAAGAGATTCTTTTTTGCTTCTGCCACGGTACTATTCCGCCCTTTCTTTATTTATTAAAACGAGTAAAACCCGCCATTTTTGAAATGGATATGCTGTATCCTGAAAGAAGGAAACAACAATCGTTAAGAATACGGCCTCCGGTACCCCGGAAGCCGTAAAGTTCTCAATACAAAGGTGTATTCTAACAATTAAGGCCAAAGAAGTCAATCTATTTTCTATAGGCTCTCCACCATTTTATAGACTTCTTTCAGCTCCTTTTCCATATTCACTTTATTTCGCCAAGAGGCGGCATCCGGAAGCCCCTCCATGTACCAGGATAGGTGCTTTCGCATTTCGAGAAGCGCAAGATGCTCTCCCTTGATTTTTTCCATAAGCCTAAGATGCCGAAGCATCATTTCCTTCCGTTCTTCTAAAGAAAGCGGAGCTTCTTTCACTCCCTTTTCTAAGAGAGAACGAATCCTTCTAATTAAGAAAGGATTTCCCTGCACGCCTCTTCCCAGGGAAATACCGTCTACACCGGTGGAAAGAAGCATTGCCATAGCATCTTCTTCCGTAAAAATATCTCCATTTCCAAAAAGGGGAATAGACACTTCCTCTTTGGCCTTACGAATCCAAGCCCAATTCGCTTTTCCCCGATAGTACTGCTCTCTCGTTCTGCCATGTACTACTACAGCGGAAGCGCCCGAAGCCTCTGCACACTTTACAAAATCAAGGACATTGATATGAGCATCCGTAAATCCCAGACGGCATTTCACCGTAATAGGCTTCTTTACCGCTTTCACCATAGAGCTTATTATGCTTTCAACAAGGGACAAGTCTTCCATAAGAGCAGAACCCTCTCCATTTCGAACAACCTTCGGTACGGGGCAGCCCATATTGATATCGATGATGTCAAAGTCCTCTTCCACACGCTTAGCCATTTCCGCCATGATTTCCGGATCGGATCCGAAAAGCTGTACTGCTCGAAATCCCGGTTCACTCCCTTTTTCCAAGAGAGAGTCTGTATTCTTATTCCCATAAAGAATGGCTTTTGCGGATACCATTTCCGTACAGGAAAGGCTTAGCCCCATTTCCTTGCAGAGAATACGGTAGGGCAGGTCCGTAACTCCCGCCATCGGTGCCATGAAGATATTCCCGGGAAGTTCCAGTCCCCCTATGGAAATCGGATGAAAGAGCTTTGGGCTTTTTGTCAAAACTTTCAACAGGCTTTCTCGCGATTCAGCTGCAAACGCCGTTTTTTCTATGGAAAAATCCTCTATCCCATGCATTTTTACGATATTTTCAATCTGCTCGTTTAATTCCAAAATATCCTCTTTTACCTATTTCAAAATATATCTTATCGAAGTAAGAGCTGCGCAACTTTAAACTGCTCTTCCGTGATATCCTTTTTCATTTGTAAAGCTTCCTGAATATCATAATCCACAAATTCGCCCTTCTTATAGGCAACAAGACGATTGGATTTTCCCGCTACAAGGAGCTCCACCGCTCTTACTCCCATGATGGATGCATAGTAACGGTCCTTACAGGTAGGAGATCCGCCCCTTTGCATGTGTCCGAGAATGGTCGCTCTTGTCTCGATTCCGGTAGCTGCCTCAATGCGACTTGCCATGGAAGAGGAGTGTCCTATACCCTCGGCATTAATGATGATATAGTGCTTCTTGCCTTTTTTTCTGCTTTCAATAATACGATTAATGATAGCCTGCTCATCTCCATCATATTTCTCCGGGAGAAGAATCTCCTCCGCACCGTTTGCCACACCGCACCAAAGGGCAATGTAGCCTGCTCGTCTTCCCATAACTTCAATAATGGAACAGCGTTCATGAGATGTAGAGGTATCACGAATCTTATCAATCGCCTGCATCGCGGTATTGATGGATGTATCAAAGCCAATCGTATAATCGGTACACGCGATATCGAGGTCAATGGTTCCCGGAACACCGATGGTGTTCACTCCCAAGGCGGAAAGCTTTCCTGCACCCATAAAGGATCCGTCGCCTCCGATAACCACCATACCGTCGATACCGTGCTTCTTGCAAATCTCCGCACCGTTCTTTTGTCCTTCGGCAGTGGTAAATTCCTTGCAGCGAGCAGTATAAAGAATGGTTCCTCCACGACTGATAATATCCGATACGGAATGGCTGTCCATATCCACAATTTCTTCCTCTAAAAGTCCTGCATATCCGCGCATTATTCCTTTTACATTTAAGCCGTGGTGTATAGCTGTTCTTACCACACTGCGGATGGCTGCATTCATTCCGGGAGCATCCCCTCCTGAAGTCAAAATCCCAATCGTCTTCACTGCTGTCTTTGCCATAAAAGCCTCCAATCCTTTATTTCAAAAATTGATATACTGTATATTTCCATTCTATATAAGAACTCAAAAAATCTTTTCTTCGGAAATACTTTCAAACAGAGACAATATATTACTGTATTCCTATAGGAATTTCAAGGATTTTACTTTTTCTTTAACATTTTCCTCTCCAAAGAAATCCGAAAGAATTGCTCTCGTCTCTTCTCCCGTATCAACTGCCAGAGCTCCGGGAAGCTGCTTCATCGCTTTTTCCTTTTTCAGGAAGATGATCACCTCGCTTTTTCCGCCATGTTCTTGAAGTATCCTTTTTAACTCCTCTTCTTTCTTCTGATACTCTTCTTTATCTGCGAATTGTATCCAAATTTCTTTCGGCAGATTTTCAAAGGCTATAATCTTTTCGGCAATGAGCTTTGCCTCTCCCTCATCCTTCTTTTGGATTCTTCCCTTCACGAATATCTTTCTGTCTTCCGTTAGAATATCCTTAGCCATTTCATAGCTGCGCGGAAAAGCCACTGCCTCCACTGTACCGCTGCTATCCTCTATCGTAAGAAAGGCCATCATATCATTTTTCTTAGTGATCCTTTTGTTAATCCCGATCAGAAGGCCTCCGATGACACATTGCTCATCATCTCTTATACCGTCCTCCTTTTGATTTAACTGTGCCTCTTCAGAAAAATCTCTGGCTTTTCTTGTGCAAACGGCCTTTAAGAGAGCTTTATCGCTATCCAGAGGATGTCCGGAAAGATAAACTCCTAAGGCATCCTTTTCATTTCTAAGAAGCTCCGCCTTGGGAAATTCTTCCAAATCCGGAAAGAGCAGTTCAAAGTCTTTCTTTTCTTCCGCTCCTTCTTCAAAAAGATCGGAAAGGCTCATTTGTCCGGGAATCACTCCCTTCTTCCCCTTCTGCATGTCCTCCAAGACCTCGGAGAGCATCACAAGCTTTTCTCTTCGATTTCCTTCCAAACTATCTAAAGAGCCTGCGTGAATAAAGGATTCCATTGCTCTTCGGTTTATCCCCTGTGCATTCATTCTCAGCACAAAATCTTCAAAGTTTTTAAATAACCCTTTCTTTCGCTCTTCTAAAATACTTTCCGCGGCACTTCGTCCTACTCCCTTCACAGCTGAAAGTCCGTAACGGATTTTTCCTTCCTTTACGGAGAAGCCCACCTCGGCTTCATTGATATCCGGAGGAAGAATGGGAATTCCTTCATCCCTTGCCACTTCTATGTACTCTGCCGTTTTAACGGAGTTATCCATAAAGGAACTCATGGTCGCCGCATAAAACTCAGGAGCGTAATATCGTTTTAGATAGGCTGTCTGATAGGAAAGAAGAGCATAACTTACCGCATGCGATTTATTAAAGGCATATTTTGCAAAATCAATCATCTTGTCATAGATGCGATTCGCCACTTCCTCGGAAATCCCCTTGGAAAGGCAACCATAGATTCCCTCCTTCGGCTTTCCATAGACAAAGTGTTTTCTCGCCTCTTCCATAACGGAAAGTTTTTTCTTACTCATGGCACGACGAAGTAAATCCGCAGCTCCCATACTGAAGCCTGCAAGGTCACGCACAATCTGCATAACCTGCTCCTGATAAACGATAACTCCATAGGTGTTTTTCAGAATCGGCTCCATTTCCTTGCAATCATACTTCACCTTCTCGGGATTTTTCTTTCCGAAAATATAATCGGGAATAAAGTCCATTGGTCCCGGGCGATAGAGTGCCACACCGGCAATAATATCATCTAGGTTCGAGGGCTGCAGACGCTTCATAAAATTGACCATTCCCGTAGATTCCAGCTGAAATACTCCTGCGCAGTCTCCTCTGGAAAGCATGCTATAGACCTCTTCGTCATCATAATTCAATTTTTCAATATCAAGATGAACGCCGTGATTTTGTTCTATATAGCGAAGGGAATCCTGTATCACGGTAAGGGTTCTCAAGCCCAAAAAATCCATCTTCAAAAGTCCCAGCTCTTCAATGGTTGTCATGGTGAACTGTGTAGTTACCGAGCCGTCCTGTGCCTTCGCAAGAGGAACATAGTCCGAAACCGGACTTCCGGCAATTACCACGCCGGCTGCATGCATGGAACTGTGCCTCGGTAAACCTTCCAGACGAAGGCAGAAATCAATCATATTTCGGGTTTCTTCCTCCGAATCATAAAGCTCCTTTAGCTCCTTACTCATGGAGAGAGCCTTTTCCAAAGTCATATTCAGTTCAGCAGGCACAAGCTTTGCCAGTTGATCGCACTTTACATAAGGGACATCCAGTACTCGCCCGACATCTCGAATGACACCGCGGGCTGCCATGGTACCGAAGGTAATAATCTGACTCACCTGTTCCTTTCCATACTTTCTTCCCACATAATCTATGACTTCCTGGCGTCTTTCGTATTCGAAATCCACGTCTATATCAGGCATGGTCACTCTTTCCGGATTCAAAAAACGCTCAAACAGGAGCTGATGCGCAATCGGGTCCACATCAGTAATTCCGATTGCATATGCCACAATAGAGCCGGCAGCGGAACCTCTTCCCGGCCCTACCGCAATACCGTTTGTTTTAGCAAAATTGATATAATCCCAGACCACAAGGAAATAGTCTACAAAGCCCATACTTTTTATAATATCAAGCTCATAGTCCATCCTTAGCTGTATCTCTTTCTCTACCTTCCCATATCGTTTCTCCAGGCCTTTCCTGCAGAGCTCCTCCAAGTAGCTCTCGGAAGTATATCCCTTCGGCACCTCATACTTTGGTAAGTGATATTCTCCGAACTTGATTTCCACCTGACAACGCTTTGCAATACGCGCCGTATTTTCCAAAGCCTCCTTAGCAAAAGGAAAAAGGCCTCTCATTTCTTCTTCACTCTTTATGTAAAACTGTCCGCCGGGATAACGCATCCTATCCTCATCCTGCAGCTTCTTCCCCGTCTGCAGGCAGAGCAAAATATCATGAGACTTGGCATCCTCCGGATAGCTGTAGTGGATATCATTTGTTGCAACAAGCGGAATTCCTGTCTCCTCATGCAGTCTGAGCATCCCTTGGTTCACAAGCTTCTGTTCCGGGTAGCCGTGATCCTGCATCTCCAAAAAGAAATTCTCTTCCCCGAAGATATCTCGATAACGAAGGGCAGCCACTTTTGCCTTTTCATACTCATTTTGCCGAAGTGCACGGGAAACTTCTCCCGCAAGACAGGCAGAGAGTGCAATAAGCCCCTCATGATATTTTTCCAAAACGGCATAATCCACTCTGGGCTTATAGTAGTAGCCTTCAGTGAAACCTAAAGACACCAGCTTCATCAGGTTATGAAAGCCGGTCTCATTTTCCGCAAGAAGGACAAGATGATAATATCTCGCCTCTCCCTTTTGCAGACTTTTTTCCTCCATATTTTCGGTTAAATAGATTTCCGAGCCTAAAATCGGATGAATCCCCTGTTTCTTAGCCTCTTTATAAAAATCAATCACGCCGTACATCACACCATGATCCGTCAATGCGCAGGAATCCATCCCGAGCTCCTTTACGCGGGCTATCATTTCCGGAATTTTTCCCGAACCGTCCAGTAAGCTATAGCTGCTGTGCACATGCAAATGTGTAAATGCCATCTATTTCACCATACCTTTTTTCTACAATCAAGATCTTACTTGCTTAACGCTCAGTCCTTATTCCCCTTAAGCT
>CAUTEL010000081.1:0-7276 GCA_963537185.1 uncultured Oribacterium sp.
CAATAGACTAAGATGAAGTAAATGTCATTGATTATAAAATGATGAGTTCAACTAAAGGCGTTCAAAAACGAAGATAATTCTTCCTTTTCCAAGAAAAACAAAGAAAATCGTTTTTCTTTATTTACAAAACACAAAAAATCGTTTTGCGAAAAAAGGATAGTACTTAATTGTGCAAATTGTTTGTTTAAAAAGATAAAGAATTGTCTAACATTTCAACCTATACTGACGAAGAAATCACCCTCTTTATTTAGCACATTGTGCAAAAAGAGGAAAATATAGGGAGGTACAAATGAAAAGAAAACTTTTAGGAACCGCTGTGGTACTTCTTTCCAGCTTGGCACTCTTTGCCTGTGGTGGAAAGAAAGAAGATGCAAAGCCTGCTGAAACCGCAAAGGCGGAAGGAACAGAAGCAGAAAAGACGGAAGCTTCTTCTGACGGTTTAGTTTACTGGTCCATGTGGGAAGCAACCGAGCCACAGGGAAAGGTTTTAAAAGAGGCAGTAGATGCCTTTACAGCCGAGACAGGTATTCCTGTAGATGTACAGTTCAAGGGAAGAACCGGTATCCGTGAAGGATTACAGCCCGCTCTTGACGCAGGAACCAATATCGATCTCTTCGATGAGGACATCGACAGAGTAAACAAGACTTGGGGCGATTATCTTCTGGATCTGGAAGAGCTCGCTAAGGCAAATGATTACGAGAAGACTGCAAATGCAGGTTTAATCAATGCTTGCCGTGAGGTAGGAAACGGTACTTTAAAGTCCATTCCTTACCAGCCGAACGTTTTCGCTATGTTCTACAATCAGGAAATCTTCGACAAGGCAGGCGTTACAGAAGTACCAAAGACTTGGGAAGAGTTAGATGCAGCTTGCGCTAAGATTAAAGAAGCAGGATTTGCTCCCATCACAAGTGACGATGCTTACATCTTAAGCAGCTTCGGATATCACTTATCCAGAATCAACGGCTATGAGAAGGCTTCTGAAATCGTAAAAGAAGGCAAGTGGGACGATCCCTCCGTTTTAGAAGTTGCTAAGGCTTATGAGGATTTTGCAAAGAAGGGATATTTCTCCGAGCAGATCGCATCCAATGTATGGCCTGCAGGACAGAACCAAGAGCTCGCTCTCGGAACTGCCGCAATCTACTTAAACGGTTCCTGGCTTCCGAATGAAGTGAAGGATATCACCGGAGAAGACTTTAACTGGGGATGCTTCAGCTATCCTGCAGTAAAGGATGGAAAAGACGGTGTTGAGGCTTCCAACTACGGAGCACAGGTATTTGCCATCAATAAGAAGTCCACTAAGGCAGAGGATGCTTTCAAGTTAATCCAGTTCTTCACAAAGGGCAAATTTGATGAGAAGCTTTCACAGGAGTCCTTAGGTATCCCTGCTGATTCCGAGAACAAGGATTGGCCAAAGCAGCTTGCGAATGTAAGACCGGTTATGGAAGAGTTGAAGACTCGTTATCCTTGGGCAGCATCTGCAGAAGATAATGTAGATATGACACCTATTCTGAAGGAAAACTTCATGAAGCTTTGCGGTGGAAGCATTACTGCAGAAGAGTTTGTTGCAAACTTAAAGAAGTAATACTCGTTTTAATCTTGGGAAGTGGCTCTGAACAATCGCGCCACTTCCTTTTTTAAAAATTGTTTTTAGGAGGTTGTTGTGAAAAAGAATTCCGCCATGCTGATTGCCTTTGTAAGTCCGGCAGCGATCTTTTTTATCTTGATTTTCTTATACCCCATCCTGCGTACGCTCTTAATGAGCTTTTTCCGTATCGAGGGGGTGACAGACGGTCTTGCCAAGTGGCAATTTGTGGGTCTTTCCAACTATGGAAAGCTTTTAAATACGACACTGTTCCGTATTTCCATGTGGAATCTGTTTCGTATTTGGCTTTTCGGGGGAATGATTGTACTCTCCCTGGCACTTCTTTTTGCCGTCATTATCACTTCCGGAATCCGTGGACGGAGCTTTTTCCGCGCTATGATTTACCTTCCGAATATTGTCTCCGCCGTAGCCCTTGCAACCATGTGGCTACAATATGTCTACAGTCCGAAATTCGGTTTATTAAAGAGCTTTTTCACAGCCCTTCATCTGCCGAAACTCGCGTCTATCCAGTGGCTGAGTAACGACCATAAGTTTATGGCACTTCTCATTGCCTACTGCTTCGGAATGGTGGGCTATCACATGCTTATTTTCTCAAGCGGTATCGAGCGAATCAGCAGTGATTACTTTGAAGCGGCAACCCTCGACGGTGCGAACAAGATTCAGCAGTTTAGACACATTACCCTCCCTCTATTAAAGGGAATGTTTCACACGAATATCACTATGTGGTCCGTCAGCAGTGTAGGTTTCTTCGTTTGGTCACAGCTCTTTTCCACTGTAACCGCCGATACGCAGACAATTACCCCCATGGTTTATATGTATATGCAGATTTTTGGAGCCGGAAACAGCGTAACGGAACGAAATGCCGGAATCGGTGCTGCAGTCGGTGTACTCCTAAGTATCTGCGTTGTCATCATTTTCACGATTTGTAATAAGCTCTTACAGGATAAAGAGCTGGAATTTTAAGGAGGGGACTATGTTTTCATTATTTAAAAAAGAAAAAAACTATGCTGAGCCCTTCCGTATAAAGAAGGAGATGCGTCTTTTACCGGGTTACCTGCTTCTCCTCCTTTGGATTTTCTTTACGGTGGTTCTTCTCGGTTGGGTACTGATTGCAAGCTTTTCCACAACAAAGGAAATCTTTGCCAATAAACTTTTAAGCAGCGGCTTCCACTTTGAGAACTATGAAAAGGCCTGGGTGAACTCCGATGTGTCCACCATTTTCTTTAACTCCCTTTTCTACTCTCTGCTTTCTGTTTGTTTACTCATCTTGGTTTGTGCTCCGGCGGCATACGCGTTGTCCCGTTTTGAGTTTTTCGGGAACAAGCTCATGCAGCATTCCTTCGTGGCTTCCATGGGTGTACCGGTGGTAATGATTGTGCTTCCGCTCTTTGCTCTTGTGGCAGGACTGGATATCTTAAACAATGTCACGGCAAATAAATTGACCTTGATTTTCCTCTATGTGGGAATCAATGTGCCCTATACCACCATTTTCCTGATGGGATTTTTTGCCAATATCTCCCGTGCCTTTGAAGAAGCTGCCGCCATTGACGGCTGTCCTCCCGGAAAAACTTTCTGGCTCATCATGCTTCCGATGGCACAGCCCGGTATCATCACAGTGAGTATTTTTAACTTCATCAATGTATGGAACGAGTACTTTATCTCCCTCATCTTCGGAAACTCCGACAAGGTGCGTTCCGTTGCGGTAGGACTCTACTCCATGATCAACTCCATGAAGTACACCGGAGACTGGGCAGGGATGTTTGCTTCCGTAATCATCGTTTTCCTCCCCACCTTTATCCTCTACCTCTTCTTATCCGAGCGGATTATTGCAGGTGTAACCGGTGGCGGTGTAAAGGGCTAGGTTCTAGAAAACAGCTTCACAAGAGAAATAAAATGGCACGGAAAGCCCCGTAATAAAACACCGTACTGTGCAAAGTGATAAAATAATGTAGTGAATAAAGTAATGCAGTGAATAAAGTAATGAAATGATGTAATGAGAAATTGGATAAAATGAAATAGGACCGCATATCATGAATAAAGAATTAAGTAATCAAGAAATAGAAAACGCCCTCTCCCACTTTCAAATAAAGGGAGAGGTAAAGGCTTTCGAGCACTATGGTTCGGGGCACATTAACGATACCTTCCTCGTAAAGGCGGAGCGGGACTATATCCTGCAGAGAATGAATACTAACATTTTCAAAAATGCAAAAGAGCTTATGGAGAATGTTTCTTTGGTCTGCGACTTTATGGAAAAGGAGATTCTAAAGGCGGGAGGAGACCCGGAGCGAGAGGGCTTACGCCTTGTCCCCACGAAAGAGGGAAAAGCTTACTATGAAGATGAAGAAGATAATTTCTTCCGTGTTTACCTCTTTGTAGAGAGAACCAAATCCTACAACCTCGTGGAGAAGCCGGAGCACTTCTATGAAAGCGCTCGTGCCTTCGGGCATTTTCAGAATCTTCTCGCCTCTTTTCCGGCAGAGAAATTGCACGAAACCATTCCGGACTTCCATAACAGTGTAAAGCGTTTTGCCCGCTTTAAGGAAGTGCTGGAAAAGGATGCATTCGGAAGAAGGAAGGACTGCGAAGAAGAGGTACAGTTCTTTTTAAATCATGAGAAAGACCTCTCCTATGCTGTGGAGCTTCTCGCAAAAAAAGAGCTCCCACTCCGAGTAAGCCACAACGATACCAAGTTAAACAATGTTCTTTTTGATGCGGAAACGGAAAAAGCGCTTTGTATTATTGACTTAGATACCGTGATGCCCGGTCTTTCCATCTTCGACTTCGGGGATGCCATTCGCTTCGGCGCAAATACTGCAGAAGAGGATGAAAAAGATCTTTCCAAGGTTTCTCTTTCTCTTCCCCTTTTCTCCACCTATGTAAAGGGATTTTTAGAGGGAGCAGGAGGAAAGCTTACCAAAAAAGAAATCGAATCCCTTCCGGAGGGTGCGAAGATTATGACCTTGGAATGCGGTATGCGCTTCTTAACGGACTATCTGGAAGGTGATGTTTATTTCCATACAGCGCGTCCCGGACATAATCTGGACCGCGCAAGAACCCAGATTGCCTTAGTGAAGGACATGGAAAAGAAATGGGATGAAATGAAGATGGAAGTAAAAGAATACCTCTAAATCCGCTTTTTCAATATACAAATAATTCTCTGAAAATAAAGAAAAAGCCCTTCTTCCATTCTTTATATTTTGTCTATATTGATGTAAAATAATACTTAAATCACAGAATTACTGTAAGATTTAACTATTATTTTTGTTTATAACGAGTATCGCTCGCAAAGCGTGCGATATCTCGTTCATTTTCTTATCTTTACCGACCTAGAAAGTAAACACACTTTTAAAGCAAGTTTTCTCGATAATAGAATAAAAAAGGAAGGAAATCATGTCAAAAATGCAGAATGAAGAAAATCGTCTTTATTTTAACTCGGATTATTTGTCCGGATGTCACGAAATGATTTTACAAAAGCTGATAGAAACAAACCGAATCGATGCCCCCGGATACGGAACTGATGCTTTTACGCTCTCTGCCAAAAAAAAGATTTTGGAGGCTTGTGAGCTAAGAGATGGAGATGTCTATTTTTTAGTAGGCGGTACGCAGACGAACGATACGATTATTTCTACCATGCTCCGCTCCTATGAGGGCGCTATTTCTGCCGATACAGGGCACATTGCCACGCATGAAGCGGGAATCATCGAGGTACACGGTCATAAGGTCCTTACCCTTCCCCATATAGAGGGAAAAATTTACCCTTCTCAAATCCGAGAATATATGGTGCACTTTCATGCAGACGGAAACAATGCACATATGGTGCAGCCACGCCTCGTTTACCTCTCCCAGCCTACAGAGTTTGGTACACTCTATACTTTAAAAGAGTTGGAAGACATAAGAGCCATCTGTAACGAATATACGCTTTCACTCTATATTGACGGGGCGAGGCTTGCCTATGCCCTCGCCTGTCCGGAAAATGATGTGACACTTCCGGATCTTGCAAGACTTTCAGACGCCTTTTATATCGGTGGTACCAAGTGCGGAGCACTCTTCGGAGAAGCGGTAGTTCTTCCGGAGAAAGGAAAATTTCCCTTTTTCCCTACAGTCATTAAGCAGCACGGAGCACTTCTGGCCAAGGGAAAGGCTCTGGGCGTACAATTTGAAGCACTTTTTAGCAATGATTTATATTTGCAAATCGGAAAACATGGCATCAAAATGGCGGAAAAGATTCGTTCCGCTTTAAAGAAAAAAGGAATTCCTCTTGCCATTAATTCTCCTACTAACCAGATTTTTATTCTTGTAGAAAAGAAAGAAGCGGATAGAATTAGCAAGAAAGTAGAACTGACGCATTGGGATGACCCTGACGAAAAACACTCCATCCTTAGAATCTGTACCAGTTGGTCCACGGAAGAAGCCGATGTAGAAAAGCTACTGGATATTTTATAAGTCAAAAGATTGAACCGCCCTACAGCCTTGATTTACAAGGCTGTAGAGCGGTTTTCATCAACACGTTTTGTCCTATAACCCACATTTTGTCCTATAAGCTCTCTTTTTGTATAGTGCAGCAATGCGTTTTTTGTCCTGTAAGCCAAAAAAGAGGCACTGCGTCCCTACCTAACGCAATGCCTCTTCTTGGTTTTTTACTGGTTAAATCTTTGCTACAGAATATTATCTCAGTAACTGTAATACTCCCTGCGGTGTCTGGTTAGCCTGTGCAAGCATAGACTGTGCAGCCTGGTTAAGGATATTGTTCTTTGTGAATGCTGCAATTTCCTTAGCCATATCTGTATCACGGATTCTGGACTCAGCAGCAGTCATGTTCTCAGAAGTAACCTTCAGGTTGTTGATGGTGTGCTCTAAGCGGTTCTGTGCTGCTCCAAGGTCTGCTCTATAGCCGGATACTGTATTGATAGCCTTGTTAATCTTGGTAATAGCACTGTTTGCTTTAGAAACAGTATTTACCTTAAGAGAGTTAATAGACAATGCAGTACTATCCATAGCCAAATAAGAAATGGTCAATACTTCCGTTGAAGTCGGTCCAACCTGCATAACGCCACTTGCAGCAGCCTTTAACGGGTTAATACCGTTATAATCAGTCTTCTCGGCGATTCTCTTAATCTCAGCGTCAAGAGCGGTAACCTCTTTCTGAATAGACTCACGAGCTGTAGAGTTATATGTTCCGTTAGCAGACTGTGTTGCCAGAGTTACCATACGCTGAAGCATGGAGTGAGTCTCTGTAAGAGCACCTTCAGCTGTCTGGATTAAGCCAACAGCATCCTGTGCGTTTGCTGTAGCCTGGTTAAGTCCATTAATCTTAGAACGCATCTGCTCGGAAATAGCAAGACCTGCTGCATCATCTGCAGAACGATTGATTCTATAACCGGAAGAAAGCTTCTCTAAGTTCTTCTGTGTACCAGTAGAGTTCATGGACAAGTTTCTGTACGCATTATTAGCTGCAATATTGTGTTGAATAACCATAAAAAATTCCTCCTATTAGGCGACTTATTGATTGCCGTGCACTGTTTTTAATTTGGCAGTACACTTTAATCTGTCCTATTCAGAGAACCTCCCTGTCCTCACTCCATACCTTCCATTGCCGGCTTAGGAAAGACGGATTTCTTTTGCCTATACTATGATTTCGTCAGAGATGAAATTTATATAAGCCTAATTTTATAC
>CAUTEL010000082.1:0-7271 GCA_963537185.1 uncultured Oribacterium sp.
CTATTATTCTCTTTACTGTCATATTTGCTATATTTCTAATTTAATTTTCTTTTTTATCTTCCCTATGATTCCTTCTGAAGAAAATAAATGGAGCAGCACAGCAACAAAGAGGATCATTCCACCAACTCTCTGAACAAAGCCGATACCGCCACCGCCTGTCAAAGGGAGTTCATAAGAATAATTCTTCTTTATATTCACTATGTCAAAATTGAAACCGCCTTCGCCCATATCCCGAACCGGAACAGCCTCGCCGCTATCTTCTTTTTTTACCTTTACACTGCCTTCCGTTGTCACTTCCACAATCCACTTTTGCTTTGTTTTAAAAAATCCTGCCGGGGCTTCCTTTTCTTCCAGAAGATAGTTTCCTGCTGCAAGGTCTTTAAAGTATAATTTTCCTGTACCGACGAAACTCTTCTTTTCCACCGCGGTTCCCACAGTAGGGGCAATCGGACTCAAACGGAAAGTAGCCCCTGCCACAGGGCTTCCCGAATCGGAAATTTTATTCACACTGAACTCTCCCGCTTTGTTCTTCCGGTTCCTCACTGTGATGAGAAATTCGTTACTCTTCTCATTAAAAGCAGAAGTATACCCGCTGTCCTCATCCGACAAGTGCTGTATCGTGCCGTCATTTCCTACCCTAAAACGAATTTCCTTGTCATATAAAAGATAACCGTCGGGACTTGCCAGCTCTCTCAGCGAATAATCCCCTGCCGTTAAATTATAAAAATGAAACACATTGCTCCCCGTTTCCGAGGTGATAAAACTATAGCTGTTGTCTGTTTTCTTCAGAGTGAATCTTGCCCCGTTTAAATCCTGCCCGTTCTCATCCGTTTTTCTGATTTGTACGGAGGGGAGTTTTTTATTCATTATGGTAATTTTCTGTTGGGCTTCTCCCTTTTTTCTGGCTTTAAACTGCGGAACGACCACCGCTCCGCCGGGATCAGTTCCCTTAAACCAGACGTCTCCGTCCAGGTAATAAATCTCATATTTAATATTGCCCAAAACATAACCGCTTGGCGCTTCTATCTCCTCCAAAGTGTAGATTCCGTAACTATGCCCGCTTCCACTGGCATACTCCTCCAAACCGCTAAGGTGAATCAGACCGTCTTCATCCGAAAAGAGAATGCCCGTCTTCTGCCCATTTTTCTTCAGTACAAAAGAGGCAGGATTGTTTTTAATGGGATTGCCCTTTTCGTCCACTTTCCAAATATCGAACTTTCCTTTTTCTACCTGTACATCTCCACGGGCTAATCCTCCTGTGATTCCACTGTCTAACCCCATTAAGTCATAGTAATCCGCTCCAAATTTCGTTTCCTCGGTCGTAAACAGTAAATTTTGAAACTTGCCTCCATGCTTTGTCTGCCAGTTTGGAGCCAGCTTTGCTTTCAGCTCTACCAAAATGGTATCCTTATTGTGCGCGCCGGTAAATTGAAAGCTGATTTTATCCATATTTGCAGGAATACCCTGACTAGCCAAAGCACTCTGAATATAGCTTTTTCTTGATGCATTCCCGGACCACTGGTTAAACCGAACATTCGCATGAATAGAAGTCACATTGTTTGGCCAGATTTCTTCCTTAGTCCCCGCCTTATAGGCCAGTTCCTTAGGAAGCCCCTGTACCTTGTAGATTTTGATATCCTTTTTTAACGAAGCTGCACTGTTTCCGCTGTAGAGACTGATCGTATCGGTTAACTGATCTACAAACTCCGTGTTAATATACTGCTGATTCCACTGTCCTACATTCAACAACAATTCATACAAAACATATTCACTGTTGACTTCGCGGACGGATTTATAAATTCCTCCATACTTTTTAATCTCCGCATCCTTAAACGTAATATGACCGCTTTGACTGAGGGTTTTCTCCCCATTCTTTAACTTTCCGCTGCGATCTACATAATTTGCTTTAAAATCCAAGGTTTTCGTAACATCTTCTGAAGAATCATTCGATGCATCATAAAAATAGCGGCTGTCCGCGTCTACCCCCTGATAATACGATTTGCTGTTGTCCGTTCCATTCTTATTTCTGCCATCAATTCTTACAACCCCTTCGGCATTCAAGTTCATCTTTGAGCCAATCAGAAAATCTCCCTCATAATCCGCTGTAGAGTAGGCATTCTCGTTCAAGACAAACTTCAAGGTCTGCTTATCAATATGATAAGCCTGTCCTATGGTTGCCCCTCCCTTTGCCTTTATGGGAAAGTAAGGGGTATTGGGGTCCGGTGCATGTGCCAGAAGAAGTTCTTTGGGGAGTTCCAAGGTAAAATAGGAACCTTCTTTTGCCTTGGCCGGGATTTTGAACTTGCCTTCTATTCCTCCATCATGCCCGTAATTTCCGTTATTTCGATAAAACTCATGAATCTCAATCGGTTTAACGCCGGTGACTCCATAGTCACTGGCCTGCCCCGTTGGATTTTCCACACTGCGTGATTTGTTATAAAAAGTAAAACGCAAACTTTCTTCATCGTAGGTCTGATAAAGCAGTTCCGCCTCGCTATTATTTAACTCTTCTACAGAATAACTTAACCTTCTTCCATTTTTATCATAAGAATCAAACTTGGGAAGATTGGCCTTAACAACTTTATTGTCCGTTGCCGGAATTGTTACAATTTCATCTAAGGCATCATGAAGTCCTCCGCTCAGCTGAAATCTGCTTTCTGATCTGCTGCTTCCACTCTGCCACTTCTTATAAACCGTCAAATCCGCTTTCAGCGATTCCAGTGTCGCTCCGTTAAAGCGATGTTCCTGCTTATCCTCCTTCACTTTTGTAATCACTTCCACCTGGGCAATACCTGAAGAGGGAATCGTGAGGGAAAACAAATTGGCATCGCTTAACTCTGTACTGCTTAAAGAATAAGCATAGTCTTCATCCGGCAGGTACGTATAAATTTTTACGGATTCCACTTCCTGACCAGAATCTAGGTTCAGATGAATAGGAAATGTAGCCTCTTCTTCCTGTTTATTGGGGACAGAAAGGAGCCAACGAATCTTTTCCTCACTGCTGTATTCTCCTGCCACGGCGGTATCATTCTCATATACCGTTCTTTTATACACCGTATTATACTTTTCTATCTTCCTTTCCTGAAAATCCTGATTCAGAATTTGATTCTCCGCAATGCTTTCTCTCCGAAAGGCTTTTTTCTGAATCACTTCCTCATTCGTTAGTAATCTGGTACCATTTGGTGCGGAAGGATCCCGAATCAGCGAAAAAGCGGGGACGCGGAAGTCAACCGCCGTATAAAAATCCATCAGATAGGCATCCCGAAATTCTTCAATGGGTGCCCTTACGGTAAAATCCATATTGACGGTGCCGGAGTCCGGCCTCGGGTCGACGACTGCCTGCAAAGAGTGCATGAGTGTGCCATTGCCAGCGGAAGTCGTTTGCGGAAGCGCAATCGAAAGACCGTTTTTCTTCAAGCCAACAAGCTCTGCCTGCCCTAAGCCGCCTTCTAAGGTCGTTGTAAAATAATTATGGATATTTTCAATATAGAGATTGGTCATGCCGGTCGGCTTCACATAATGTAAACGCATAACCCACTCGGCATAAAACTGATTATTTTCTTTATACACTTTGGCGACTCCGGGCTGGATCGCAAATTGGAATCCCTCTGTATATTGTACGATCGGATCGGATACATAGAGGGAAGTACCCAGTATCGAAGGGGAGACATTCGAAGCACTGGCGAGAACTGGGGGCACAGTCTCTGCCCCTTCTTCCGCCATACCGGTCAAAAGTCCACTAGGCAGTTCCTTCGGAAAGAGCAAAATGAGCAGCAAAAAAAGAGCTAAAAATCGGCGCAGTATTCTTTTCTGTTCTCCTCTTCTTTTTCCCATGGAATATGCTTCCTCTTCCTGCTTTCCTTCTCTATTTTTCTGATTCTCTTTCCCGATTTTTCCTTACTGTTTCTTCTTCCACTCTATTACAGATCCGAGCATGATGCAGACGATACCCGCTCCGCTAAACATCATCACCACATTCCAAGGCTGTCCCGTTTGTGGAAGTTTCTCTTTCTTAAAATTCTTTTCCCCTTCTGACTCACCGGGCTTTTCACTTTTCTTCTCTTCCCCGGAAGACGGAGTCTCCTTTTTACTCTCTTTGTCTATTCCGCCGGGCGGTTCCTTAGGTTCTTTCTCCGGTCTTCCCGGCGGAATATAGGTATTCTGTAAGAAAAAGTTTCTCCCGTCTTCTTTCAGCTTCACTGTGTATTTGGTTGCATCGACATTCTTTTCCACTACGGTATACTCTTTGCTTGGGTCTAGGTTAGAAAATTGGATTCTCCAGTTATTCTCTTCCTTTAAGACTGCGGATTCTTTCAGAAGCCCCTCGGCTAAAAGGTCGATTTCGATTGTCTTCGGCCTCTCCGTCTCAGCTCCCGGATCCTCCCAGAGTTTAAAAACAGTAATAGAAATAGGCTTTGGCGGTAGTTTTTCTTTTTTTATCTTCGGAAAAGACTGCACGTCATAGAGATAATGTCCGGAATCATAATCCAGTTCCGGAAGAGAAAGAAAAAATGCGGCGGTCTTATAGCGAACCTCCTCCGTGACCAAGTCTTTCGGTAAAATAAAATACACTCCCTTTTGCAAACTGAATTGTACTTCTCCCTGACTGTTGCTTTCTCCGGTATAAAGCGGAGCAACTGCATCTCCCAAAACAAAACTCTTCAGGCTTTCACTATAATGATTCCAATCTTCACTGTTGGAATTTTTGATATCGATTGGATAGGCGGAAAAGGGAGCATCCATGACCAAAGTATTATGCTCATCAATCTCTCCTATCTTATAAATCGAATACTGTATTCCTTCCAACTTTTGGCTCTCTATTTCCGAATCAATGCTTAAATGAATGGACTTTCCGGGAATAATTTGCTCCCCGTACCCTAAAAGAGAAGTCCCGAAAACCAACACAAAGAAAGAAAAAAAGAGAAGGTACAAGCTTCGCGTCCTCCTTTCAATGGAAAAGAAAGCAAGCAAAGCCGTAAAAAAAATATTCTTCCCGCTTTTCATTTTCCTCCTCTCTTTCCTACTGCCACTTCTCCTTATTCCATTTCCAAAGGTCAAGAAGAATCGTAAAAAACAGCAGAATAAGAACCATAAAAACGGCAATGATCTTAAAACTGCTCCGGAAGATGCTTTTCCTGGCCTGCTCCGTCACATCCGTTATTTTTTCCACTTTCTCAGAGGGAACTCTTTCCCCTTTGACCAGTAGTCTGTGCGTGTTTATTCCATAAGGCGTACAGGTCATTAGCGTGACGAGATCCTTTCCCTCTTCTATTTGCAAATCTTCCAACGCAGAAGGAAGAACCGTTTTGATTCGCACCACCCGATAAACCAAGTTCTCCCCCAAAACAGAAATCGTAAAAGTATCCCCTTTTTCCAACTGATATAAATCGGTGAACAATTTTGCGCTCGGAAGCCCACTATGAGTAGATAAGGCAACGTGTGTAGAGGCACCGCCAACAGGCAGGGATGTGCCCTCCAAATGTCCTACCCCTTTCTGCATCACCGCATCCGAAGTGCCATGGTAGATAGGAAGGTTCACAGCAATCTTCTCAATCACTAAAGACCCCATCATGCCGTCAGAAAAAGGATTGAGACAGTCCGCATATCCCTCCTCTTTTTCAGGATGATAGAAGGCATCTCCCAGTTCCTCTATTCTCCGGTTGTATTCTCTTGCTTGTTCTTTGATTTTCTTCACTTCTACCGAATCGTATTTCGATAAAACCTGATTGTATTCCACAATTCCCCGCGACTCCGTAACGTTATTTACCGCGTCGCTAATGGTCGGATAGAAAAAGATTACGATTCCAATCATCAACACAAAACGAAGAAAGATGGATTTCAGCTTGTCCATTATTTTTCATCTTCCCTCTTGCTTATCTTTTTCTCGCTTACTTTACCCCTCAACAAGGAAAGGACCGCAAAAAGCATGAGTACTCCGCCAAAAACGGTAAATAAGACCGTTCCACTTCCGCCGGTTTTCGGGAGCTCTACTCCGTTACTGTTTGCCACTTTAGACTCTGCTTCCATAGAAATAACGGCTGTATCCGTCAAGCTGACCGTAGGATCTGTCAAGAGCAGGTTATATCCGTCCGGCGCTTTCAGCTCCTTTAAAAAGTACGTTCCCGCCTTGATTCCCTCAAAACTGATTTCTCCGACCGTGTTCGTGGTCAGTTTTGTGCCGTCACTCTGATTTACTTCAAATGTAACGGTTTTACTTCCGTCCGGAGCCACGTTGAGCTTATAATACTTCTTCACTCCGCCCTCTTCTTTATAGAGAAGAAATTCCGCACCGGACAGCTTAACGGCTTCGTTTCCTTTTTGATGCTTAACGACCCTAATCTTTCCGGTATAGACTTTAACAATCTGCGGCGGTGTTTTCTCTTTCTTCGTTCCGTCTTTCGGATCATTACTGTACTCTAATTCTACTTTATTGGGATTTCCCGCATTGCCAATAAGCGCATCCCGGTTCAGTTTCGCTTTGTATTGGATGACCACATTTTTCCCGGCATCCGCCTGAAACTTACTCATATCAAAATAAATCTTCAAAATCGTCTCTACACCACTTTGCGTCGTCGTATAGTGAATGTCCCCGGTCGAGCCTTTCGTAACGGTTTTACTTGCACCGTTAATGGTTACTTCCACGCCTGAGCCTGCTGCTGGATTGACAAAACTCAATCCCTTACTCAGGGTATCCGTGACCTCATAAGAATAACTATCGTATCCGGTAATATCGGGAACCTTGGCACGCAAGGTGAAGGTTACTTCTTCTCCGTAATCTGCCGATGCCTTATCTAGCGACTTCGTAATAGTCGGATACTCCGCCTTCACCACTACTTCTCCCTTAGGAACCGTAGAAGTAAGCGATACGAGAGAATTTTGCCCGGTCTTTTGCTCCGCAGCCCCTTCCGGATGTACCATATAATAACCGAGGTCCAAGCCGGTAAAGCTAAGTTCTGTTCCGGTCGCCGTTTCTCTGTCTATTCTTGTAATCCCGGTCTTGCCAATCTCCGCCATGGCTTTTTTCGCAAAATCCTGAATATTACTATTTGTAATATTGATGTACTTTACATCCCCGTCGATATTGATTTGATTCAAATTTCCACTCGGATTGGACGTCACAATAAAAGACTGCCCTGCACCGGTCGTAAAAAACGGCTTCCATTCGTTCGCGATGGTGTAGGACACATTGCTTCCGCTATAAGTTAAATCAAACACTTTATAGAGGCTGTATTTCTTTCCGGATACGGTACCCGTAATTTTAATTTCACCGG
>CAUTEL010000083.1:0-7183 GCA_963537185.1 uncultured Oribacterium sp.
TAAATTATTAATATTCAACTTGAAGTCCCTCCTAATTTTAATTAATGTTTTATTACAATATTTTTGTATAAATAATATGAATATATTGTATTATTTTAATACTATGTTATTATAAATTTAAGATAAAATAATTATCTTAATAATATTACATGGAGGTATATTATGGAGAAGAACAATTCGGAACCCTTTCTACATTGGGTGCGAGGAGGAGTACCGGTAATTTTGGTATTATTTCTTGTATTCATCTTGTCTATATCCTTTCTTCCGTCCGATTTAAAGCAGGTATATGCTCGTGAAGCGGGCAGCATCTATCTCAACGGAGAAACGGGAGATGACGAAAATGACGGAATGTCGGAAGAAAATGCGGTAAAAACTTTTGAGAAAGCTAAGGAACTCGCAGAAGCGGATCTCGACATAAAAAAAATCTATATTAACGGTACTGTAGATATCTCCGGTGAGATCAGTCTGGGCGAAACAAATGCCATTTTGATGCGAACCCCCGGTTTTCGTGACCACCTTTTACGGGTTAAGAAGGGTGAGACTGCAACACTAAAAGACATTACAGTCGATGGCGGAGGGGAGAACGACCGTCTCACTTTGAAATCTCTGCTTCTCGTGGACGGAGATTTGAATATAACGGATGGAACGGTTCTGGAGAACAACATCGTCCTTGATTTGGATCACTGGCATGTCTATGGAGGGGCAATTTACACAGATCGTGATAAGGATCATAAACGAACCATCAATATGACGGGTGGTACTATTCGAAACAACAGCGCACACCTGGGAGGGGGAATTTATCTAGGGAAAAATACCGTCCTAAATCTGTCCGGCGGTGTGATTGAAGGCAACAAGGCATATATTGATCGCAGCAAAACGTATGACATTACCAATTGTGAGGCCGGTGGAGGTATCTGTACCTATCAGTCATCTACTATTAACCTAAGCGGAGATGCCGTCATAAGCGGAAACAGTGCAACGGAATGCGGCGGAGGAATCTCGCTGGGTTCCTATGAACCGTATGGCGGACTACGGTGCACCCTGAATATGACCGGCGGGGTCATTAAAGGAAATAAAGCCGGATCCGCCGGTGGAGGCATTTTCGTTCAAACCGATAACCGTGATAACAATGGATCCAATATTGCAAACATCAGTGCTGGAGAAATTCTGAATAATGAAATGACAGGTCTTGGTGTCACAGATAAGATGTTCGGCGGCGGTGGTATCTACGTCAACGGCTTAAGTCAGAGTCTGCAGGGGGTCTTGAATTTAAAAAATGCCTTAATTACGGATAATGAAGCGAGCGAAGCCGGTGGCGGTTATGCATCCTGTCCGGTATCTACAACAAATATCTTCGAAAAAGACGGAATTGCTATTTATGGAAACCGAGCAAAGCTTGGACAGGATATCGATATTGAATCGGGCATCTTCGGTTACGGCTTACACGGCGGATTCCCGCCGTATACCATTTCTCCCGTAATGCTCGGAGGAACTCCGTATCGCTGGAAAGATAACGACAACAACGAAGTCCCTCTTACAAGGTTGACCGGGGTTTTGGATGCATTAAGACACCAAACGATGCAATTACACACCGATGTAACAGAGGATTCGCAGGCAGAAAGTCTTGCCAAGGTCATTATTAAAGGAAACAAATCTACAACTAACGGTGGCGGAATCGGTTCCAATGGAGGGCTCGTTGCCGGACAAAAGGAAGTAACAAATATTAAAGTCACTAAGCTCTGGAAGTATGATGAAGCGGAAAATCGTCCGGAAAGCATTACGGTTGAACTCTACCGTAAGGTGGAAGAAGATCCTGATAATCCCATTTTTATCGGCACCGGGCTTATGCGTGAGGAAAATGGCAGTTGGGAACTGAACTTTGAGAATCTTCCCAAGAGGGATGAAAACGGGAAGCTTTACCGCTATACAATTAAAGAGCAAAGCATAGAGGGTTACGCCGTACAGCTTAGCGGAAATCAGAACAGCGGTTATACTCTGACGAATATTCCGGAAACAACGGTACAGGTAGAAAAGAAATGGAACGGAGATCCTACAAATCAGGTAGAAATCAGTCTTCTCTCCGACGGAACTGTAAAAGGAAAAGCCATCATTACAGCAGCGGATGATTGGAAGCATATCTTTACAAATCTCCCCAAATTTGATGCAGAAGATGGACATGTCATTCGTTACGAAGTGAAGGAAACTCCGATTTACGGGTATACCTCTCTGATTAGCGGAGATGCGACAAGCGGTTATCTTGTAACTAATACAAAGGACACGACTCCTCCGGGGCCGAATCCTCCCGATCCGAATCCGTATACACCTCCATCTCCTGTCACTCCCGGTAGACCGGTAAATCCTGTACCGTCTACTCCATCAACTCCGACTTCACCGAATCCGAATACTCCTACAGTAGCAGGTGTATCCAGACCTAATCCGGTTGATGTTGTGGAAAATGATCATGTTCCCACAGTGCTTGGAGAGTCCAGACCACCTGTAAGAGCGGATAAGCGCGGCACATTAACCGAGGATTCCTCTCGTCTCCCGCTTTGGGCAAGCTTATTTACTTTTTCCGTATTGGCTTTCGTCTTCTATACTATAGTAAAAAAGGAAAAACAGTCTAAGCTATACAACAATAGAAGAAGACTTAGAGGGCGTAGATAATTTCATAAAGAGAAAAAGTCCCCGAGAAATTTTTTCTCGGGGACTTTTCCTATCTGATTTTTTTATCCCTGTAGCTGGGACTGCATTATTTCTCTTGCCTTCTGAAGCGCTTCGGGAATTAAGGAAGCATCCTTACCGCCGGCCTGTGCCATCTGCGGCTTTCCACCTCCGCCACCGCCAAGAACGGCGGCTACTTCTTTAATCAGGTTGCCGGAGTGTGCTCCCTTCTTCACTGCAGCATCAGACGCAGTTGCCATAAGAACGGGCTTTCCGTCTTCCACGGAAAGGAGAAGCACAAAAGCGTTCTCATACTTATCCTTCAGGCTGTCTCCCAAAGTTCTAAGACCGTTGATGTCTACCCCCTGCAATTCTTTAATAATTATGGAGCATCCGTTTATATTTTCCGCACTGATTTCTCCCATTTCCTCCTTCGCCAGCTTTGCCTTCAACTTATCGAGGTCGGACTTACTGGATTTCAGTTCCTGCTCAAGGCTTTCGATTCTTTGCACTAAATGCTCGGGATCCGCCTTTAACTTAGTGCTTAATTCCTTTAAAAGCTCTTCTTCCTTCTGGAAATAGTCAAAAAGATTCTGAGAGGTTAATGCCTCGATTCTTCTTACACCGGCTGCAATACCCTGCTCCGAAACAATCTTGAAGCCCTGAATACTTCCGGACTGGTTTACATGCGTTCCACCGCAAAGCTCTACAGAAAAGTCTCCTACAGAAACCACGCGTACTTTATCGCCGTACTTTTCTCCGAAAAGGGCAGTCGCACCGGACTTCTTGGCATCCTCTAAGCTCATTTCCTCTGTCTTTACAAGCTCACCCTTTGCGATCTCTTGGTTGACCATTTCTTCAACCTTCTTTAATTCATCCTTACTGAGTGCCGCAAAGTGCGTAAAGTCAAAACGGAGACGCTTATCGTCATAGTATGCACCTGCCTGCTCTACATGAGAGCCCAGAACGGTCTTTAAAGCCTTCTGTAAAAGGTGGGTTGCCGTATGGTTTCTTGCTGTAAGATTTCTTGCTTCTTCGTCAACGGAAAGATGAACCTTTTCATTTAAGCTAATCTCTCCCTGCTCCATCACACCGAGGTGCGCAATCTTTCCGCCCTGTAAATGAATAGTTTCATCTACAATAAACAAGGAATTCTCCCCGCTGATTTCTCCTCGGTCACCCTGCTGTCCACCCATGGTGGCATAGAACGGTGTTTTATCCGTAATAATGGCAGCTTTCTGCCCCTCTGTAATTCTCTCGGAAATGCTGCCCTGCCCTTCTTCATCGGATAAGAATACAAGAGCCTTTACCGTAGCCTCTTCATCCAATCTGTCATATCCCGTGAACTCCGAACTGATGCTCGGATCCAGTGTCTGGTAAATATCATCACGACCCATATAGTTTGTGGTCTTTCTCGCTGCACGGGCTGTGTCCTTCTGTACCTTCATCGCCTGATGGAAGGCTTCTTCATCCAAATCCAGCCCGGCATCCTCCAAAATTTCCTTAGTTAAATCCAAGGGGAAACCGTAGGTATCATAGAGACGGAAGGCCTCTTCTCCGGATAAAGTCTTCTCTTTCTTTTTCTGTAAATCCTGAATCAATGACTGGAGAATTGCAAGACCGTTATCAATGGTCTTATTGAAACGCTCCTCTTCTTCAGAAATCACGCGAAGAATCATGTCTTTCTTTTCCTCCAGCTCCGGATAGCCATCCTTGGAAAGTGCGATTGCTTTTTCAGAAAGAGTCGCCAGAAAGGCTCCGTCAATCCCTAAGATTCTTCCATGTCTTGCCGCTCTTCTTAATAGTCTACGGAAAACATAACCCCTTCCTTCATTGGAAGGCATGATTCCGTCGGAAGCCATAAAAGTACAGCTCTTCACATGGTCTGCAATAATACGGAAGGAAATATCATGCTCTTTATTTTCCATATAACGCTTATGAGAAAGATTCGCTATCTCTTCCATCATAGCCTTATTGGTATCCACATCAAAAAGAGAGGGAACATCCTGACATACTACCGCAAGTCTTTCCAGCCCCATACCGGTATCAATGTTCTTTTGCACAAGCTCGGTATAGTTCCCCTTTCCGTCGTTGTTAAACTGGGAGAATACTACATTCCATACCTCAATAAAGCGGTCACCTTCTCCGCCCATTACATCTTCCGGACCGGTACCGTACTTTTCACCGCGATCATAGTAAATTTCGGAACAGGGACCGCAGGGACCTGCGCCGTGCTCCCAGAAATTATCCGCCTTACCGAAGCGATAAATTCTTTCCTTCGGAACGCCGATTTCTTCCGTCCAAACCTTGAATGCTTCCTCATCATCAAGATAGATACTGGGATAAAGTCTATCCTTCGGAAGTCCCACTCTCTCCGTTAAAAACTGCCAGGCAAAGTGCAGAGCTTCAGACTTAAAGTAATCTCCGAAGGAGAAATTTCCGAGCATCTCAAAGAAGGTACCATGGCGAGCCGTCTTTCCGATATTCTCAATATCACCGGTACGAATACATTTCTGACAGGTAGAAACTCTTCTCTTAGGTGGAATCTCCTGCCCTGTAAAATAAGGCTTTAAAGGCGCCATGCCGGAATTGATTAAAAGTAAGCTGTTGTCATTGTGAGGAACCAACGAAAAGCTCTTCATGATAAGATGATCCTGCTCCTTAAAATAATCCAGAAACATCTTTCGTAGTTCATTTACACCATATTTTTCCATAGACTCTCCTCTATAACTTATATTTAGCGGATATATTCTCTTAATATCCTTTTCCGGAATAGCTTTCCAAGCCTCCGTCTATCTATTATTCAAACTTCAAAATTATACCCTACTTAGAGAGCAAGTTCAAGCTTGCCCTTTTGTCAAAATAGGGGCTAATAATAAACGGGAGAAGGCAGCCTTACCTTCTCCCGTATCTCCGGCTATCGCATAAACAGTAGTTGTTAAAAACAATACTTAGTCTCCGCCTTCATTGGAAATCCTCTCCAGAATGCCGGAGCAGCGAGCTTTTGTTAATGCAATATACTTCTTCAAGTAATCCAAGTTTTCCTCTACCCCTGTTTTATCTTTACTAAGCTCCTTCCTGCTTTCTCTGGAGCGTTCTGCCAGGAAAATACTTTGCTCCGCAAAAAAGTTCTCTCGTTCGCTGCCCTTCAGCAGCCTTCCATAGTAAGCAACAAGTCTTTGCATTTCCGCATTATAAAGCTCTGCCAGCTTTTCATATCTTCTTCGTAAGGGTAAGTCCCTTTGCCAGTTCTTATCCTCTTCTATTTCTTCCAGTTTCGCAAATTCATTAGTAAAATAGATTGAGCTGTCTTCCTCGCCAAGCTCCATATCCTCTTCTTTCACCGGCAGCAGCTCCGGTACAGGCGCTTCCTGTGCATTTACTTTGGTCTCATTTTGCATAAGCCTTCTCTTCCAGCTTCTCCGGAGAAGAAAGCTTACGGAAAGGCCGGAAACAATTAAAAGCATCATGAAGATAATAAAACGAGATAGACTTTTTCTGCTCATTTTTACTCCGAAAGGTAAGCTGCCTTGACCTTGGGATCCTCTAAAAGCTTTTTCGCATCCCCTTCAAGTGCAATTGAACCGGTTTCCAGTACATAGGCACGATCGGCAATCATCAGCGCCTTATTTGCATTTTGCTCTACCAAAAGCACTGTAACTCCACTGTCATGAATCATCTGAATAAGAGAGAATATCTCATTCACATAAATGGGAGAAAGTCCCATCGAGGGCTCATCCAAAAGAATCATTTCCGGCTTGGACATAAGAGCCCTTCCCATCGCAAGCATCTGTTGCTCTCCACCGGAAAGTGTTCCGGCTACCTGATTTCTTCTCTCCTTTAACCTTGGAAAATGATGATAAATCATTTCCAAGCTCTCTTCTATTTCCTTCTTATCGCTTCTTGTATAAGCCCCAAGCATAAGATTCTGGTAAACGGAAAGACTGGCAAAAACCCTTCTCCCCTCCGGAACATGGGCTAAACCTCGCTCAACCAGCTTATGTCCCGGAATCTTTTCAATATTCTTTTCATTATAAATGATTTCTCCTGAAGAAGACGGAATCAAACCGGTAACCGTCTGTAAGGTGCTGGTTTTTCCGGCACCGTTTGCCCCGATTAGCGTTACGATTTCTCCTTTATTGACATGAAAAGAAATACCTTTAATCGCATGAATCATGCCATAATGCACATGTAGATTTTTCACTTCCAGTATCTTTCCCATACTACTCTCCTAAATAGGCTTTTATAACCTTCTCATTATGCAGAACCTCTGCGGTTTCTCCCTCTGCAAGTACTTGTCCGAAATTAAGCACCGTAAGTCTGTCACAGATTCCGGAAACAAGCTTCATATCATGTTCAATCAGTAACACAGTCATATCAAAGCGGTCTCGTACCAGGCGGATAGTCTCCATGAGCTCTTCCGTCTCACTCGGATTCATTCCTGCAGCCGGCTCGTCTAGGAGAAGTAGGGAAGGGTTTGTGGAAAGGGCTCTTGCAATCTCAAGCTTTCTCTGCTTTCCGT
>CAUTEL010000084.1:0-7174 GCA_963537185.1 uncultured Oribacterium sp.
ATTATGGATTAATTTCTGTGAATTTTCCATAAGAAGAAGGAGGACAAATGAGTCAAGAAAAAGCAGGAAATGTTTCTATGGAGAACATCTTCCGTCTGGACGGGCGAGTACCTGTTGCTAAGGCTATCCCTTTCGGTCTGCAACATGTACTTGCCATGTTCGTATCTAACCTTGCTCCTATTACGATTATTGCAGGAGCAGCACAACCGGCTCTCTCCCAGCAGGAGATTGCTTCTTTAATTCAGAACGCGATGTTCGTTGCCGGAATCGCCACCATGATTCAGCTCTTCCCTGTATGGAAGATCGGTGCGAAGCTTCCCATCGTAATGGGTGTAAGCTTCACTTTCGTAACCATTTTATCTACCATTGCCGCAAACTTCGGCTACCCCACCGCAATAGGTGCTGTTTTAGTCGGTGGTATCTTCGAAGGAACGCTCGGACTTTTGGCGAAATATTGGAAGAAAATGATTTCTCCAATTGTCTCTGCAACCGTAGTAACCTCTATCGGTCTTTCCCTCTTCACAGTAGGTGCCAGATCCTTTGGCGGAGGTTATGCAGAAGATTTCGGTTCTGCAACAAACTTAATTATTGCAAGTATCACCTTACTGACTTGTATCATTTGGAGTATTTTCGTTAAGGGCTACATGAAGCAGCTTTCCGTTTTAGCGGGCTTGGTAGTCGGATATGTTCTTTCTATCTTTGTGGGAAAGGTAGACTATAGTACCCTTTTCTCCAAGGGCTTCGTATCCCTTCCGAGAATTTTACCCTATATGCCGAAATTCCATCTCGGCGCTATTCTTTCCGTTTGTATTATTTTCTTGGTATCCGCAACAGAAACCATTGGTGATACAACCGCAATGGTCGTTTCCGGATTGGATAGAGATATCACCGAGAAAGAAATCTCCGGTTCACTGGCCTGTGACGGATACGCTTCCGCAATTTCTTCCCTCTTCGGATGTGCCCCGGTTACTTCCTTCTCTCAGAATGTCGGACTGATTGCCATGACCAAGGTTGTAAACCGTTTCACTATCGCTACAGGTGCTGTAGCTATGATGCTTGCAGGTTTGCTTCCTCCGGTAGGACAGTTCTTCTCCTCCCTTCCACAGTGTGTATTGGGAGGCTGTACCATCATGATGTTCGGAAGTATCGTTGTTTCCGGTATGCAGATGATTGCTTCCTGCGGATTCTCTCAGAGAAATATCGTGATTGCCTCTCTTTCCTTATCAATCGGTGTAGGCTTCACAGCAAGCACGGAAGCGGAAATCTGGCATATTTTCCCATCCATTATTCAGACTGTATTTGGTGGAAATGTTGTTGCAGTAGTTTTCGTAGTTGCTCTTCTTTTAAGCTTTATCCTTCCAAAGGATATGGATGTAAAGAAGCTTTCCGTAGAATAACAAAAATATTAAACGAGATATCGCACGCTTTGCGCACGATACTCGTTATGAATAAAATAAGCTTGAGCGTATAAATTGTATTATAAAAGCGTGTCGATAAAATCGCCCTACAACCTTGTAAATAAAGGCTGTAGGGCGGTTTTTTATTCTTAAGAAATGGCGCAGGCGAAGCCTGAGACACATCTTGCCAAGCTCGACAAAGGCAAAGAATCTAGTTTTTTCTCCTAAAGCGACAAAGATTATCCAAGCTCCTTCTTCCCAAAAGCCAAAGCGTGAATAATGAGAAGGCAATGAGAAAAATAAAATAAAGATATGATAATAGGGGAGCTGCCTCTCCTCTTAGAAAAATATCTCCTCCGCCAAAGGCGAAAAAAGCATCTCTAAACGGTCTATGAAAAACATAAATCGGGAGAGTATAAACTCCCATCGTCATAAGAAAACTCCCTGCTGTTTTGATTATTCCATCCCTTTTTTTCCTAAAGATAAGGGCAAGAATGGTATAGAAAAAATAAGCAATACATAAAGCATAGGGAATAAACCCTATACGAATCAAAATAGGATATTCTTTAAAGAAGGCGGAAATCGCCTCTCCTTCTATTCTGTATCCCCATGTTCCGTAAAACACCATCGTATAAGGGTAAAGTGCGGACAGATGAAAGAGCAAAAGCACGGCAAAGATTCCTCCGGCTATAGCAGGCAGAATATGAATCTTCTGAAAAGAAAACTCCATGTTCCTTGCCGCCATACCTAGAAAAAAGAAGGGTGCAAAGCTGAGAAAACGATCCGCTGCAAGAAAATCCGTGATTTTCAATCCCCATGCCGAAAAAGAAAGCGGAATGGACACAAGAATCAAGAACAAAAAATAAAAAAAGCTAATTCTTTTTTCCTCTTTCGTCTCTATTAAATTCGGTATTTGTCCCTGTCTTTCTCTGTTTTGCGCTTTTGTCATCGATTTGATAAACCGCTTTCTTCCTATCAAAAATAATTCTATCGGCAGTAAAAGAAGCTCCCAAAGAAGTAAAGCCAAAATATACCAAGGCGTATAGGATTCATGCAGGAAATCCGGTAATAGTCTCTTCTCTCCATAAAAAAACACATCACAAGGATGAAGAAGAAGCTTCATAAAAATGTAAAGCAAAGCATAAGAAAGAAGGTTTCTAAAGCGAATCCCCTTTTTGCACCAGCCTGCATAAATTAAATACCCGGAGAGAAACACAAAAGTGGGCATATGAAAGCTGTAAATCAGAAAAAAAGCCTTCTCAAAAATAGGATAGGGGCTATCCTTTACAGGAAGAAGCAAATGTCCGAGAACGACAAAAAAAATCAAAAGTCCCTTGAAAATGTCCAAGTCTTCCAATCTTTTTGTCTCTTTAACAACGGATGCCTTTTCTTCCCCGAGATGAGGCTTTTTTCCGAAGTCCACTCCACCGTCTTTATTTTGATTCAAAACTTCCTCCCCCTTATTTCCTTTGCAATCCGAATTCAACTTAGGAGGAAGCAATGCTCTTTCCTTCTGCTTAAAGTTCTTCCTTATTGAAATATCGGAGCAACCGCTTCTGCAAGTCTCTTCTTCTCTTCCTTGGCTTCTTCTCTACTCTTTCCGAAGGTAGTGAAATATGCCTTAATCTTCGGCTCTGTCCCGGATGGACGAACGATGATATTTTCACCATTTTCCAAGTTATAAAGTAAGACATTGGACTTTGGAAGGCCGGTCTTCTCACTATCCAAGTAATCAATACATTCCTTTACGGCAATTCCCGCAAAATCTTTCGGGCCATTCTTTCTCAAAGTTTCCATGATCCCCTGCATCTTATCCATACCGGAAAGTCCGGGGAAGGAGAAGCTGTCTACTGCATTTAAGTAGTAGCCATATTTTTTGTAAATCTCTTCCAATCTCTTTTTAATTGAGGAACCGTTCTTTCGGTAGTAAGCCGCCATTTCACAAATCAGCATGGACGCCACAACCGCGTCCTTATCTCTAACTGCAGTTCCGGAAAGGTAGCCGTAGCTTTCCTCAAAGCCGAAGATAAAGCGGTCCTGCTCTCCTTTTTCCTCTAAAAACTTGATTTGCTCTCCAATCCACTTAAAGCCGGTAAGAGTATGGCGCAGCTCCACTCCATAATCAGCCGCCACCTTATCCGCAAGCGGAGTGCTGACAATAGACTTAACAGCCACGGGATTTTTCGGGAGCGTCCCTTCAAGCTTTCTTCCGGCAGCAATATAATCCAAGAGAAGAACACCCATTTCATTTCCGCTAACCAGCTCATACTCCCCGTCTTCCGTGCGCATAGCAATACCCACTCGATCCGCATCGGGATCTGTTGCAAGAAGCAAGTCCGCATTCTTCTCTTTAGCAAGAGCCAGGCCCTTCTCCATCGCTTCGAAAATCTCCGGGTTAGGGTAAGGACAAGTTGTAAAATATCCGTTCGGATATTCCTGCTCGGGAACAATGCTCACATCCGAAATTCCCATTTCTTTAAAAATACGGGTAACCGGCTCGAGTCCTGTTCCGTTCAGGGGAGAATACACCAGCGAAAGCCCTGCATCCTTACAAAGTCCGGGATGCACCTGCTGGGATAAAACAGCCTGATAGAAAGCTTCCTTACACTCTTCCTCCACAAAACGAATCAGTCCTTTATCTACTGCCTCGGAAAAAGATATCGTTTTCGCTCCGGTCAGCACATCCGTCTCCTTGATTTTTGCATAGACCTTGTCCGCCGCTTCATCCGTCATCTGGCAGCCATCACTTCCATATGCTTTGTAGCCGTTATATGCCGCCGGATTATGTGATGCAGTCAGCATAATCCCCGCACTGCAGCCGTAATAGCGGGTCGCAAAGGAAAGAGCGGGAACCGGCATTAAGGCATCATAAAGTCGAACGGAAATCCCGTTTGCCGCCAGAACCTTTGCAACCTCCTTCGCAAAGGTCCAGCCTTTTAATCGAGAGTCGTAGCTGATTGCCACTTTCCTCTCCAGACCTTCCTCCAGAATATAACGAGCCATTCCTTCTGTAGCCTGCCGAACCACAAAAATATTCATGCGATTGGTTCCCACGCCCAAGGTTCCGCGAATTCCCGCTGTACCGAACTCCAATGCTCTCGCAAAGTGTTCTTTAATTTCCTCCTCTTTTCCGGCCATGAGCTGCAATTCTCTGGTCAAATCAAAGTCCGGCATATCCGCTTTTGCCCAGCGTTCGTATTCCTTTTTGTAGTCCAACATAAAAACCTCCATTTTCTTTGCACTAAAATGCGACACGCAATATCCTGTTTATTTTACACCTTTATAGCTTAAATTTGCAGAGCTCTTCTCCGATTCTATCAAATAATTTTATTTCTCTCGTGAATCAAAAGTTCAATTCTCTATAACCATTTCCCCTCTCTCAAGTAGGAAATCAACCGATCTCTTTCATTTTCGGAAGGATTTTGCAGCACATGCATAAAGGCATGCTGCAGGATTTCTCCCAAGGCTTTTCCGGGAGAAATTCCAAAAGCAATCAGATCTCTTCCGCCAAGCTTCATATCAGAAAGAGAAACACAGTCTCCCCTTTCCTCTATCTCCTTTAGCCAATTCAGGCGTTCCTGTAAAATTCCCCGGGATGTTTTCCCTTCTTCCTTTGCAAGTGCAACCCGAATCTCATAGAAATCTCGCGTCATTTTCACTCCGTCCGAAGCAATCCTTTTTCGAAGAGCATAGGGACTTTCTACTTCCTTTTCGGAAAAAAGCTCTGCAAAGCGACTTGCTCCATCAATCGTATTTCTATCCAGCTTCAGCTCCCGAAGGATTTTCTTTGCATGCGCCGGTACATTCCGAAGAAATAAGCCGAAGCGAATGATTTTTTCCTTTGGACAATCAGGAAGTAAGCTTGGAATACCAAATTCTCCAATCTTTGGAAAATCCCTTGTTATGTAAGGATCCAGACCCACACTAAATAACATTTCCACCTTCTCCGGATGTTCACTGGCCAAAAGCTTCCAAAGTTCAACTGCTATTCTTTCCTTGGAAACTTTAGCAAGATTTCCTTTTAGTTTACGCATTCCCAAAAAGCAGTCCTCTTCCAAGCTAAAATTCAGCTGTGCAGAAAAGCGAATCCCTCTCATCATTCTAAGGGCATCCTCCGAAAACCTCTCCTCTGCCTTTCCCACTGCGCGAAGAGTTTTATTTTCCAAATCCTTCATGCCGAGAAAAGGATCTATTAGGCCCCTGTCCATATGATAAGCCATGGCATTAATTGTGAAATCCCGCCTTGCCAAATCCTCAGTTAGGGAAGTCGTAAAGCTTACCTGCTTCGGATGTCTGCTATCCTTATACTCTCCGTCAATGCGGAAGGTAGTCAGCTCAAAGCTGCGAGCCTCCTCTCCGGCCTCTTCCTTTGGCAGTAAAACCGTTACCGTCCCATGTTCGATTCCCGTATCCACTGTCGTGCGAAAGATTGATTTCACTTCCTCAGGCTTCGCATCGGTCGTGATGTCCCAATCCTCCGGTTCTCTGCCAAGTATGGCGTCACGGACACAGCCTCCAACTATATAGGCCTCAAAGCCGGCATCTTCCAGGGAACGAATAATGTACTCCGCCCCCTTAGGCATTGTAATATTCACTCTGTTTTTTCACCTCAATTCACTACAGCTTATATTAAAATACTAGTCCTTATCCTTTTTAGGAAGCATCACTTCCACAGCTCTCTTAATAATCTCCAGCTTCATTTCCTTGTAGGCCCCGCCAAACTCTCCGTCTAAGGTCCATCCCAATTCATCCTTGGAGGAAATCTCCAAATGTCCGGTTTTAAAGAGTTGAACCAAGGGGTTATCTTTTGGAACATTCCCACCTAAAAGGGTCGTTATGATTTCTCTGAAATCTCCTATTTTCTTCGGAGCTCGTATCAGCAGAACCTCAAACTCTCCATCTTGTAAATCCACGGAAAGCCTTTCTTCAATACTATTACCGGGAAAGCCGCTAAAGCCTCCCACAGAACGGGAATTCGAGATAGCACCAAAAAGATACTCTCCTTCTCCGGAAAATTCCTCCGAGCAAATTTTCAATGCATAGGTCTTACTTAGATTCTCCGGCATGGTACGAATCGATTCCAGAAGATAGGCAACATAGCCTAAACTGTTTTTCAAATCCTGATTTGTCCCATAGCTCACCTTGGTAAAGGCCCCAAAAGCCGCAATATAATTAAAATAATTTTGATTCAACCTGCCTATATCACAAGAAAAGGCTTTCCCCTTCACTATTCCTTCAATATTCTCCCGTAAATCCTTTGGAATCCCCAGAGAATTGGCAAAATCATTGGTTGATCCGGTAGGAATATAGCCAATCGGTAATTTCAGTTCTTCCTTCATTACCGCATTAATCAGATAATGCAGAGTGCCATCTCCTCCGGCACAAACCAGTAAATCAAACTCTTCCTTATACTTATGAACAATATTTTCCGTACTGAGCTTCTTGGATTTCGGAAGGATAGGAAAAACCGTTACTATACAGCCCTTCTTTGCAAACTCCTCCACAATCTTATAAAAAAGCTCCTTGCTCTTCTCCTGCCCGCTTTTGCTGTTCAGTAATAATAGTACTCTCTTTCCCATACGCATCCTCTTTACAAAAAATATCCGACTCACACAGCTTATTCTTTAAAGCTCCTTCTACTCTTTTCATTTATTTTAATAGCTAATCTATTTTTTATAAAGCCTAAAATAGAAGAGATTCCCTATTCCCTATCTTATAAAAATGATTTATGCTATGAAAGTCTTTTAGGAATTCCATTCCCTGACAATAAAAATATG
>CAUTEL010000085.1:0-7156 GCA_963537185.1 uncultured Oribacterium sp.
CTGTAATATAAGTCTATCTATATCCAAATTCATGATGAATGTGTAAGACTAAATCGTCCGCATAAAACTGTTTTTTAGCTCAAAAAACCAGAGCCGACATCCTGTCAACTCTGGAGAAATTATAACTATATTTTTTTTACTATGCAAGTAAAGACAGGCCCGAAAGCCTATATTGTAAATATTTTGTAAGAAGATAGGCTGCTCTCCTTCCTCCACTATCTTCAATTTAGAATAATATCTTCACAAAGCTCTTCTTTCCCTTTTGTAAAAGGGGCTCTCCGGAGAGCTCTTCAGGACGGAAAACTCTTCCGATATCCGTAACCTTCTCTCCACTAAAGCTTACACCGCCCTGCTGCACATTTCTTCTTGCCTCTCCCTTGGAAGGAGCAAGGCCTGTGAGAACCAAAAGGGTTAAGACATCCACGCCATCCACATATTCTTCCTTGGAAAGGGTATAGCTCGGGACATTCGCCGAAGCACCGGCTCCGGCAAAGAGAGACTTCGCCGCCTCTTCCGCCTTCTTTGCTTCCTCCGTGCCGTGCACGAGTTCCGTTAAGTGGAAGGCAAGGACAGCTTTCGCCTTATTGAGCTCCGCTCCTTCCCACTTGTCCATTTCCCGAATTTCTTCCATCGGAATAAAGGTAAGGAGACGAAGACATTTTCCTACATCCTGATCATCCACATTTCTCCAGTACTGATAGAAGTCATACGGGCTCGTCTTCTTCGGATCAAGCCAAACCGCACCGCTTGCGGTCTTACCCATTTTCTTTCCTTCCTTATTGGTGAGGAGTGTTATGGTCATCGCATGGGCATCTTTTCCGAGTTTCTTACGGATAAGTTCCGTTCCGGCAAGCATATTGCTCCACTGATCATCCCCGCCGAACTCCATATTGCAGCCGTAGTCCTCATAGAGGCGGTAGAAGTCGTATCCCTGCATGAGCATATAGGAAAATTCCAGGAAGGAAAGTCCGTTTGCGAGACGGTTCACATAGCAACGGGCTCTCAGCATCTCATTTACGGAGAAATGCGGTCCCGCCTCTCGTAAGAACTCCATGAGATTTAAGTTACGAAGCCAGTCCCCGTTGTTGACCATAATGGCTTTTCCTTCGGAAAAATCGATAAAACGGCTCATCTGCTCCTTAAAGCAGGCAATGTTACTGTCTATTTCCTCTACGGTAAGCACCTTTCGAAGATCCGTTCTTCCGGAAGGGTCTCCGATCATTCCCGTTCCGCCACCCATTAAGGCAATCGGTCGGTTTCCCGCTATTTGTAATCTTTTCATCAGACAAAGCGCCATAAAATGCCCTACATGAAGGGAATCCGCAGTCGGATCGAAGCCGATATAAAAGATCGCCTTTCCGCTGTTTACCATCTCGCGGACTTCTTTCTCGTCCGTAACCTGTGCTATTAAGCCTCTATCCTGCAGTTCCTCGTATACACCCATATTTTCCTCCAGATAAAATCTCTATTTATAACGTTCTATCCTGCAATGAAACACTTTCGTATCTTCCATGCAATATACCCGCTACTTCATGTTCTCTTTCAATGAAATCAGCATTATCGAATCTGCGCCTGATACTCATAGACATTGGAAATGAGACGCAGCGTATCTTCCCAGCCAATGCAGGGATCCGTAATACTTTTCCCTAAGATATGCTCTTCCACCTTTGCGGAGCCTTCCAAAAGATAGGACTCCACCATAAGCCCCTTCACAAAGCTTCTCAGTTCCTCGGAATACTTTCTAAAATGCATGATTTCCTGTGCAATTCTTAGCTGCTCCCTGTATTTCTTTCCGGAATTACAATGGTTTGTATCCACCACGACCGCCGGATTCGGAAGTTCCTTTTCCGCATAAAGAGAATGCAGAAGCTTTAAATCCTCATAATGATAATTCGGAACCGTCTGCCCGTGTTTACTTTGGGAACCGCGCATAATGGCATGGCTAAAGGGATTTCCACCGGTCTTTACCTCCCATTCCCGGAAGATAAAATCATGGCCGTGACCTGCAGCATAAACCGAGTTTAACATCACCCCCAGGTCTCCCGAAGTAGGATTTTTCATCCCTACTGGTACATCCACCCCCGATGCCACCATTCTATGTTGCTGATTTTCCACGGAACGAGCCCCAACTGCCACATAGGAGAGCACATCATCGAGATAGGTATGGTTGTCCGGATACAGCATCTCATCGGCAGTCGAAAAACCGCATTCCTCCAGTACTCGGATATGCAGTCTGCGGATGGCATAAATCCCTTCTGCAAGATTCGAGCGTTTTTCCGGATCCGGCTGATGCAGCATTCCTTTATAGCCTTCCCCCGTAGTTCGAGGTTTATTGGTATAAATCCGCGGCACAATAAAAATCTGATCTTCCACATCCTTTGCCACTTCCTTTAGGCGTTGGCAGTATTCCAAGACGGGATCCTCATGGTCAGCAGAACAAGGGCCGATAACGAGGAGAAACTTCTTGCTTTCTCCTTTAAAAATGGCTTTGATTTCCGCATCCCTCTTCGCTTTCATTGCAATCAGCGCCTCGGACAGGGGATACCTCTCCTTTACCTCTTCCGTTGTCGGTAAATGATTTATAAACGAAAAACTCATAGTCCCCCCTTCCTTTGAGCTCTTAAAAGTATATAGGAAGAGAAATAAAAGTGCAAGAAAACGAAAAGGCCGAAAAAGCCTTCATTCCTATTCACTTCTAATCAATACTTTGTCTGACTCTGGTAGTCGTAAATATTGGAGATTAAGCGTAGAGTATCGTCCCAACCGATACAGGGGTCGGTAATCGATTTTCCTAAAATATGCTCTTCCACCTTCGCGGAGCCCTCCAAAAGATAAGACTCTACCATAAGCCCCTTTACAAAATGGGCCAGTTCTGTTGAATATTTTCTGGAATGCATGACCTCATGCGCAATACGAAGCTGCTCCTTGTACTTCTTTCCGGAATTGCAATGGTTTGTATCCACTATCACCGCGGGATGTAAGAGTTCCTTCTTCTCATAGAGAGAATGCAGTAGCTTTAAGTCTTCATAGTGGTAGTTCGCAAGCATTTGCCCGTGCTTGTTTTGTGATCCTCGCATAATCGCATGCGTATAGGGATTTCCGTTTGTCTTCACCTCCCATTCCCGGAAAATAAATTCATAGCCGTGCTGTCCCGCATAGATGGAGTTCAGCATGACTCCGAGATCTCCCGAGGTTGGATTCTTCATCCCCACCGGCACATCAATACCGGACGCCACGAGTCTATGCTGTTGGTTCTCCACCGAACGCGCACCGACTGCAATATAGCTCATCATATCGGAAAGGTAAGTAAGATTATCCGGATAAAGCATCTCGTCCGCCGTAGAAAAGCCGGTCTCTTCCAAAACCTTCATATGGAGTTTACGAATCGCATAAATTCCCTCGGTTAAGTTGGGGCGTTTCTCCGGATCCGGCTGATGAAGCATGCCCTTATAGCCCTCACCCGTAGTTCTGGGTTTATTCGTATAAATTCGCGGTACAATAAAAATCCGATCTTCCACATCCTTTGCCACTTCCTTTAGTCTATGGCAATACTCGAGAACAGGATCCTCATGATCCGCGGAGCAGGGACCGATAACGAGAAGAAATTTCTTACTTTCTCCTCTAAAAATCGCCTTAATTTCCTCATCCCTTTTTGCTTTTATCTCAGTAAGTTTTTCTGACAGGGGATACTCTTTTCTAACCTCATCCGCAGACGGTAATCGATGTAACAGTGTAAATCCCATAGCTCCTTACTCCTCTCATTTTTATTTTGTAGAGTATATAGAAAGTTCGGAAAATGTGCAAGAAAAGGAGTGTCATAATCCTATGACACCCCACTTTTATCACATTTCATTTTTAACAAGCGCTGCAGGCGAAGCCTGAGACATCTTGTTCATAAAGAGTATCATGCATAAAGCGTGCGACACCTCGTTTATGCAGCGTTTTTACCGTCTACTGTCGGCTCCACATAGGCTTTTCCGGCAAGCCGATCCTTTAAGCCCTGTATCTCATATTCCGTAAAGCCATAGTCCCGAAGCATATTCATCGCACCTTCCTGTAAGGCTTTCTTCGAAACGTCTTTGGATCCGGAAATGGATTCCATCATGCCGATAACATCTTCTTCAATCAGTTTGTACTGCTTTGTGCCTTTTTTCACATGGAAGAAATTCGTATAGCTTTCCATATAGTCCGCCTTGATTTCCTTTGCATCGGCACCGGCTAAGGACTCCAAGAATACGGCCATATAACCTGTTCTGTCCTTTCCTTCCGTACAATGGAAAAGATAAGGGCCGTCATGCTCCAGGATAAATCTTGCCCCGTCCGTAATACCTTTTCTGAACTCTACCGCGCGGAAATTTAAGCCGAGATTTAAAAGCGCTACATTTCCGCTGTCTAAAAGGCTCTTATAATACGGAGACTGAAAATCTTCTTTGGAAAGATACGCGTCAATATTTTTCTGACTGTCCGCCAAGTTTACAACCGTCTTGATACCGTGCTTTTCCGTAAGCTTGTTCGCGATTGCCGCGCGACCGAGTTCATTGTTAATAGGACTGGAAGAACGGTATAGAACGCCCTTTTTGATTCCGTTAGTCTTGATATTTCTAAAGTTTGCAAAGATTTCATCACTGGCATAATCTGCCCTGTTATTACTTCTTGTTAATTTACGGATAGCATACTGTTCTAGATAAGCTCCCTTTTTCTGCAGGAAAAGTTTTACCTTTGTACCCTTATCCGCCTTTGCCACCTGATTTAATTTTCCGTAGTTAATGCAAAGCGCAATCTTTTCTTTTCCGGGATAAGCACGAACGAGAGGATCCCCCGCATTAACCAGGTATCCGTCTACATAAGGTGCGTAGAAGGAATAGCCGTTATCCATTTGCACGGAAACCATATCTCCCAGTGTAAAGCCCAGAGCATTAAAGTCGGAAATGGAAATATCCGTCTCCAAGTGACCGTATTTCTCTACACTTTCTACAGTTCCGGAAATGCTCGGCTTAGGAAGAGTCGTTTCTTTACCAAGCTTTTCTCGAACAGCCGTCATCTCTTCTTTACTCATGCCGTGTGCTGCCAGAAACTCCTCCGCTGCAAGCTTTAAATCTGTGCTCTTCGGATCCTTTCCCTTAGCCATTTTCTTTAAGGACTGATAGAGGTTACTGTTAAAAATTCTCGTGTATTTCTCACTGTTTTCCTCTACACCGAAGAAATTCTCGAAGCTTAACATATAATCTTTTTCCAGTTCGGACAGGTCTGCGCCCATAAAAGCGGAAACGATGGCAGTCGCAAAACCGGCTCTATCCTTTCCTTCCGTACAGTGAATAAGATACGGGCCCTCATGCTGACTTAAGAAACGAAGGCCTTCCACAAGCTTATTTCCAAAGTCCTCGCTGTCTAAATCCACGCCCATATTTAAGTAAATCACATTTCCCTTATCCATCAAGCTCTTATAGTAGGGGGAGGCAAAACCGTCTTTCTTCGTAAGTGCCTTCGCCTCTTCCTCACTGTCCGCAAGGTTTAGAACCGTCTGAATCCCGAAGGCTTCACAGAGCTTATCCGCATAGGCGGCTCTTCCAAATTGATTGTCAATGGGGTTGGAGCTTCTGTATAAAATGCCAAGAGGCATCCCTTTTCCGACAACCGCCCGGAAGTTTGCAAATACGCTGTCGGAGGAATAGTCTGCACGATTATTCGTTCTCGTAAGCTTTCGAATCATGAGCTCATCCTGATAGCCTCCTTTTTCCTTTAAGGAAAACCGAAGCTCATCCCCTACGGAAACATGGTAATTCTTCGCAAAATTTCCCATATTGATGGCTACAAGCAGTCTCTTCTTCCCCGTATCATCACGGAATAAGAGCTTTCCCGTATCCACATCGCTGTAAGAGGTGCAAAGGGGGAGGCTAAGCTCCTCATCCTTCAGCTTTAGGCTCAAGAGATCTCCCACTTGATAGCCTGCCTGATAGAGCCTTTCCTCCGACAAATCAAGGACCACATTCCCGAATTTCTCCACTTCCGTAACCTTCGCACTCAGTGTTTCCGCGGTAACTCCTGCAGTGCCGGAAACGGTGGCAATGAGAGCAGGAGACGCCAACGGCATCCTGATTCCGGCAAAAGCCTCCAACTGCACTAAAATAAGGCTACAGAGTAAAAATATCCATAGCCCGGGTTTCCACTTCTTCAAACGCATAACTCTTCCTCCTTTTATAAGACAGCCTAATATCCTAAGAAGCTTAGGATAAATGTACAAGATGAAAGTGCTGATTTGGATGAAAATTCTGCACGTTTTACTTCATTTCCCCCTGTATCATACCATTTAAATCAGCTCTGCTTTTCCTAATATGTAGAGTATTATACCGTATTTATTCATCAAGAAGAAGTTAGAAAATTCGAAGTAGTGAAATTTGTTACCGTCAAGTAATCGTTGGCAACTCCATCATACAGAAATGTCTTGCTTCGGTTAGGCTCTGCCTCAAAGACACACTGCGTTTCCTACTCGCTGCACTCGCTTTTTCACTCAGGCTCCTGCGCAAACTCGCCCTTCGGGCTCAAACATGCGCCCGCCTTCGTTGCTAGAGTGCAGCTCATAGCGGAAGCCTCGCGACCGTCTTTTTCGTGCAGAGCCTAATCCCACGCAAAGATTCCTTAATCCCATACTCATCCCGCACTTGATATACATGACGGTCATAGCTCACTTCTCCGTATGCAATCTTTATGGTTGATCTACTGCATCCCTTATCTCTAACATAGAATTCATCATAAAGCTCCTAACCGTAGTATTTGTTCGCCAACTATATAATAGGTTATTTCTGTATGATGGAGGCTGTAAAAAATCAAAATAATAAAGTGATTTTTGCAATATAGGTCTGAATGCGGGGTAGTCTGAGCCCGTCGGTACTTGCGAAAAACAAGAGAAACGCAGTTTTTCGCTTAGTATCCCCTACGTAAGGACAAACTTTTCATCAGAAAAGTTGTCCTGTACGAGACCAACTTCCGAAGGAATTTGCTTTGCAATCGAGTAGGAGGCAGCGACTAACCGCCGTCCTCTCACAGCACTGTACGTACGGTTCTCGTATACAGCGCTTTCAATAGTTGACGTGCACAGACTGGTATGCTGTGGCTAAATCGTAAAGGCCACTGTTTATCAGTCTTTCTTTTGTCATTG